>DKPS01000027.1:21312-40917 GCA_002471345.1 Saprospiraceae bacterium UBA7328 | reverse complement strand
ACAAACCACTAGTGGGTTTATTAGTTCTATACATTTCACGTTTACTTGTACTCCATCCTTACAAACCACTATGTCATCATCAGGAGTAGTACAGAAGGCAAGCTATTAGTGGTAGTATTACAGAACTAGAATTAGAATTGGATCATCATATTTTAAAAGAAGAGAGTCTTGCGACAATTAATGCTGAAATATTTGCTCAGAAAGAAAAAATTGAAGAACTAGATAAACATATTCAATCGAATTATCCTCAGGTGTTTCAGCTTAAAGAAAACACTGAAATTATTACGCCTTCGGCTGTTTAAAATGCTTTGTCTGATGACGAACTGTTTGTAGAATATTTAGTAGCTGAAGAACACATTTATGCACTAAAAATTAGTAAATCTGAGATTGAACTTCATTCGTTGCCCACTGACGTTAAAATGGATATAAGGTCATTGATTGATATGACAAAGAATGTTCAAAATGCTGTCAATCAAGGGAATAGCGCTAGATTGTATTCCAATTTTGTTCGATTAAGTAAGAATGTTTATGATGGAATTTTAGCTCCCGTTTTGAATGGCCCTTACAATTCTATAAATATAGTACCTGATGGTGTGCTGAGTTTTCTACCATTTGAATTACTTATAAAAGAAACGCCTCTGACTTCAGACAAAGTCGATTATTCTGAATTAGATTATCTCATTAAAGATCGAGAAGTGAGTTATTCTTTTTCGGCAAACTTATTCATGAGAGAGAATAGAAAATATGATTTTGAAGTAGATGAAATTCTAGCTTTTGCTCCAGATTATTTAGAAAGTTCAAATGAAATACTAGCATCCAGATCTGGATTTACAAAATTAGAACACATTAACTCAGAGGCTGCGAAAGTGGTAAAATTAATTGGTGGACTATTACTAAATAAAGAAATGGCCACAGAGAAAAATTTCAAAAATTTAGCTCCAAATTATCGATTTCTACATTTAGCAATGCACGCTTTTACGGACGAAGAAAAACCATTAAAATCAGAACTGATATTTTCTGATATCGACGATGAGGACGAAGACAATGTTTTGCATAATTATGAGCTTTATAATATGAATCTCCCCGCTGAGATGGTGGTGCTGAGTGCATGTAATACGGGGAGTGGAAGAATTGAAAAAGGAGAAGGAGTAATGTCATTGGCGAGGGGATTTAGACAAGCTGGTGTGCCAAACATTGTGATGAGTTTATGGCAAGCAGATGATGAGTCTACAAGTATAATTATGCAGCGGTTCTATGAACTTTTAAAAGAAGGTAAAGAAAAGGATGCGGTCTTAAGAGAAGCAAAGTTGGATTATCTATCCTTGAATAGAAAGAGCTTTCCTTATTTCTGGAGTGCATTTGTCCTTATGGGAGATGATGTAGCTATAAAAAGTTCCAATAAGAACAAAACAATTGCCATTTCTATTGGACTTGCATTGCTCTTGGGTATTGGATACTGGGGATTTAAGAAGGCCGCTTAGGCCTATATTAAAATTGATCAATTACAACCATTCCATTGTTCTCAAACTTATCCATATTAATCAGAATATTTGTTGACTCTTCTAATGTGACTGTTCTATCTAATAGGAGTTCGGGTTTCAGACTTCCATTGATTATCATATCCAACATATCAGGATATTTATGAGCTTGCATGCCATGGCTTCCAATTAGTTCAAGTTCATCAGCTATTATTTTATCCATTGGAATTGGTACAGTCGAATGATGATTAACCATGAGCCCGACTTGAATATGTTTTCCTCTCTTCCTGAGTGATTGGATTGAATTTAGGCAAGTTTGGGTGCTGCCTAATGCATCAATTGAAATATGGCATCCTCCTTTTGTGATTTCTTTTATGTCTTCAGGAACATTTTGAGACTGGTATGCATTGAGGGTGTATTCAGCTCCTAATTTTTTGGCTTTTTTCAATATAGAATCGTTAATATCAATAGCTATTGGGATTGCTCCATAGGATTTAGCTATCATTATCGCTGAGAGGCCCACACCACCACAACCATGAATAGCAACAAACTGACCTGGGCGTATTTTCCCTTGTGCAACGACTGCGCGAAATGAGGTCACAAACCTACATCCTAAGCTAGCTGCGGTAATGTTGTCAATTTCTTCAGGTAATAGCACCAAATTCTGATCTGCATAATCAAGTGCTACGTATTGGGCAAAAGACCCCCAATGTGTAAACCCAGGTTGACTTTGATGATCACATACTTGTTGATTCCCTTCTATACAAGGAACACATGTACCACATCCACAAACGAAAGGAACAGTGATTCTATCTCCAACTTTGAAATGCTGCACTTCTATTCCGGTTTCTATTATTTCTCCTGCTAATTCATGACCAGGTATATGAGGTAAATGTATATCTGAGTCGTGACCCATCCAGCCATGCCAGTCGCTTCGGCAAATGCCAGATGCGTTAACTTTCACAACTACGCCTTGTGGGTTTGGCGTAGGGTCAGGTACATTTTCAATGGAAATTGGTCCTTTGAAATTTTTATAGATTGCGGCCCTCATTTAAATTGATTTCTAATCATTTCCATTCAAGTTATGAATGTAAATGTCAGAAACATTGATTTAACCACAAAATTCTTATTGTACCGCAACAGTTTTCTAAACCAATTGTCCACTAGATCTAGTGATGATTGAGTAGACACCTTATTCGCCATTAGTTATCAATGCCTAAGATGAGATGCATTTGAAAAACACTCTAAGTAGTTAGTCGTTTCTACAATAATTGATTTGGACGGTATAAGGTATTCACAAGCTAAATGGTTATTAAAGCATTTTCCTGAGGAGCCATGTCACTGGAACGTATCGCTTTATAAAAGGTAATCTAGTATTCACTTGTGATTTCAAATGTTTGAATTACCTTTCATTAAAACAAAAAAATGGGTACAGAACTCTCTTTTCAATCCTTAAACATAGTAATATATTTAATATGTAAAAATATGCAAATCAACACTTTAATACTAGATGTGAGGTTAATATTCTCTACAATTATAGCATCAAAAACGAAAGTTCCGTACCTTATGGTTTTTTAGAAATTATGCAGTTCCACATTAGGGTGCAATTATTAAATCAAAGTTATTCTGAAACGCTGGAATAGCATTGGTGCATTCTTCCAAAAGTTTAGTTTAATGTCATATCTTTAGTATATTGTTCCATTATACTTAGTGTATTGTTTCAATTGCTCAACCTTGCTATCGTTAAAAAAAAATCGACAAACTGAATAGGTGAGTGAATTTTTCAAAAAATTGAACAATCTTATAGATGAAAACATGGAAAATAGTTCATTTTCCATCGATTTTATTTGTAGCGCTCTTGGTGTGAGTCGATCGAACCTTCATCGTAAAATAAAGGCGGATTCAGGAATTTCGACTTCCCTTTACATAAGAAAGCGCAAAATTCAAAATGCCAAGACTTTAATTGAAAATACAGATCTGACCTTCTCGGAAATATCTTATGCCACAGGAATCAATAATGCTCAAAATTTCAGTAAATACTTTCAGCAAGAATTCGGACTGTCCCCATCTATTTATCGCAAAGAACATCGAAATACAAGAATAGAAAGCAAGCCTTCCAAACTCGATCCAACAGAAAATGCCAACGGATCATTGGAAAGATTAAGCTCTGTGATTCCAATAGTTGTGGGCTTATCGATCTTAGTTTTTTTTATTCTTTATTTTATTAATGAGAATTCTGTAATTGATAATTCGCACTCTAATGATTTTCTTGTTAATAGAATACCTGTTCTGGGCGAAAATTCCATTGCGGTGTTGCCATTTACAAATTTGAATCCTGGTGAATCTACTTTTTTTAGTGATGGCGTAATGGAAGACATCCTTACTAATCTGACAAAATTGCCCGATTTAAAAGTGATCTCTCGTACATCTTCCATACTATATAGAGATACCGATAAGTCGCTAAAAGAAATAGGATCAGAATTGGGTGTGAATTACATTCTAGAAGGAAGTGTAAGATCAGTGGACAATCAAGTAAAGATTACTGTCCAACTTATACGAAGCACTGACGATACTCATGTTTGGGCACAAGATTACGACAGAGACTTAGAAGATATTTTTGAAATTCAATCAGAGGTTTCAAAAAAAATAGCTTTGGCTCTAAGCCAGAACTTAACCAAAGATTTATCTGCTCAATTTGATAAAGGACCTACGAGTAATTTAAAAGCATATAATTCTTTCGTGACAGGCAGAGAACTTATACACTCACGCAGAGAATCGGGTCTTTATGAGGGTCTTCGACTTATGGAAGAGGCATTAATTTATGACTCCCTGTTTGCAGATGCTTTTGCATTTAAAGCACTTGCATATAGTTTGTTAGGCAATTTGCACTATGAAGATCGTCAAAGAACTCATGAACAAAGTATCTCTTCGGCAAAACAAGCCCTTAAAATAGATGATCAAAATGACATGGCATGGCTAGTATTAGGCAGTATATATAACGATCAGCATAAGTGGCAGGAATCAATTGATGCATTTAAAAAAGTAATTGTATTTAATCCAAATAGTGCGCTTGGCAATTATTGGTACAGCCTTCTACTACGAGAAATAGGAGAGTTGGATCGAGCTGTATATTACAGTGCTAAAGCTGCCGAACTTGACCCATTACTTCCTGTGATCACAGCTGGTCATGTGAGCAATTGCGGATACTTAAAAGATTTCGAACAAAGCAATTATTATTTAGATAAAGGTGAAGCTTTGTTTCAAAATTCTTTTTTATTCGTTTGGGCCAAAGGGATTCATTTTGAAGCTCAGAAGAATTATGCACAAGCTCTGGAGCATTATAGCAATGCACTGAAATTAAATCCCAAGGTCATATCACTAGTCCGTGCCAAAATGTACTGCCATGCTAAATTGGGTCATACAGATATAGTCAATGAATTTTTGAATGATTTTACGGTAGAGTCTTCAAGAGACTATATTATACTATCCACCTTGTACTGTGGACTAGATGATACAGCGTAATGTCTGAAATATCTTACTCTTGGATCAGAACAGAATTTATTGCCTGATGACCTCTATGTGGACGCTAGATATGATCCTGTCAGAGAAACACCAGAATTTCAAAAACTGATTGATCTATACAATTTTGAAAAAAGTTATCAGATCCTTTGATTAAAAAATATGCTTAGATTTTTATTTCCTTATATTTTCTTTTTCATTTTTGCTTGTCAAGTATCTGAAAATCAACATGATATGGAAATTAGCCCAACCTCCCAACCTGTAAAAAGCATATTACTTTATCATAACATCGAGGGTTTTTCTCAAGATTCCATTATTGCAGTATTAGAAGATATCAATTCTGTCATTGAGCGTGTTGATCATCGATCAGTTGGTTATTCTTTGTGGTCCGTTCAATCTGATACTATCGACTCTTATCGTCTTTTCATAGAAGGAGAATGGGCTGATCAGGAGTCTTATGATGTAATCCATGCAGATTCGAGTTTTAGAAGAGTGCTGGACAAGCATCTACCTGTACTTACAGAGACAAGAAAATGGGACCTTTATCGGCGATATGAAAAATTGAAAGTGGACTAGATCGATTTGAAAGGACTCCAAATCATTTCTTTATTAGAATAACTTACTGGTATGTTGTCATTTTGCATCTGTATGGTCCCCTCAGAGAGCCTGTCCACATTTTTTAATGTTTACAATAAAGGAAGTGATAAACCCTGACTAAATTTTGCTGTCACAAATAAAAAGAAACCTAGTAAAATTTCACCTTCATCAATGTAAACTACATCAACCTTTTAGGTTATTTTACAATTATCTCAAAAAACTGAATATGAGCCCAAAAACATATTTCATTCTCACGGTCATTTCATGTAGTCTTTTTGGCTTTGCTTTCTTGATTCACCCTTCCTTTATAGCGCATTTACATGGGAGTGACCAGATAGATGGATATACTTTATTAATGATGAGATTATATGAGGGATCATTAGTCTCCATAGCTGTCATGGCCTGGTCAGCACTGAATGCTGGACCATCCTTAGCACGAAAGTCGATTTTTCTATTTTTAGCAGTGGTCGATATGTTCAATACCATTCTCAATTTGATTTTTATTAATGAATTTGGACCGAAGGTTATTAACTGGCTAGAGCTTGTGGTAACTATTTTGTTTGGAATAGGAGCCTTTTATTTTTGGAAAAAGGAAAAGCTGGCTTGAGGATTATTTATTTTGATTCTATTTCAGCAAATACTACCAAATAGGAGACTGTAGATTCAATATCTTTGAACAGTGAAAATGAAAAATTCTAATAATTCAATATTGAAAATTATTCCATACTCCATTTGTGTTTTGCTAGTATTGATATCATGTCAATCCAGAGATCAAGAATTAGCACATATATCAACACCAAGCAAGGAAGGCGGAGAGCCCAATCTTCATATCTCTTCAGACGGAACACCTCTCTTGTCCTGGATTGAATATGATGAAGATATGGTGTCATTGGTTTTTTCTAGATGGAAAGATGACCAATGGTCCATACCTAAAGAGATTGCTAAAGGCAATAATTGGTTTGTAAATTGGGCAGATTTTCCATCATTAGTTACTTACAAAAACAATCCAAATCATCTGGCTGCGCATTGGTTAGAAAAGAGTGCGGAAGGAACATACGATTATGACGTTAGAGTTTCTCAATCTAAAGATGGAGGTAATTCTTGGTCAGAGTCCTTTGTGTTGCATACTGATGGTATAGCAGCTGAACATGGTTTTGTGAGTTTTTTGCCACTTGATGAAGGAAGGACATTTGCCACATGGCTTGATGGTAGAAATACAAAGAATGATACACTCGTCAATTCAAATCATGGCCATGGTGGCTCGATGACATTAAGAGCGGCAGAATTTGATATCGATGGAAATCTTTATCATGAAGATGAAATAGATGATAGGGTATGTGAGTGCTGCCAGACAAGTGCTGCAATGACTGATAGAGGTCCTATTGTTGTCTATAGAGACAGATCAGAAAATGAGATCAGAGATATTTATGTTTCCAGAAGAGAAGATGGAAAATGGACTACTCCTCATGCAGTATATCATGATAACTGGCACATTCAGGGCTGTCCTGTAAATGGTCCTTCCATAGTGACTAATGGAAGGATGGTGGCAGTTGCATGGTTCTCAATGGCGGAAAACAAACCAGAAGTCAAGGTGGCCTTCTCTTCAGATAATGGTAATAATTTCGATTCGCCGTTCACCATAGATGGAGGCGATCCTTTGGGAAGAGTAGATATGCTTTATTCTAATAATGATGTGGTGTTAGTATCTTGGTTAGAGCAGACAGAAGACGGTGCAGAAATTGTTTTGGGAAAGGTACATATGAAAGATGGTTTGCTAGAAAAGAAGACTTTAGTAAGTACAGATAATTCTAGGCAAAGTGGTTTTCCAAGAATGGAATTAAAAGGTAATGAGTTGTTTATTGCTTGGACAGCTGCAGATAGTATAACCGCTGTAAAAACTGGAATTTTAAAAATCTAAGGTTGAACAACTATTAGGATTATGATGTTATTTGTCAAATTTGGAAGTCTGTGAAAGAGAAGAATGAGTATATATTAGGAACAGAACGAGCAGAACTGCATAGACTCGGATTACAACATCAAGTGTGGTCAGGTGAGGCTAGAAGAGGGTGGGAGATAGCTGAATTTACAGAAGGACAGACCATACTAGATTTGGGTTGTGGACCTGGATATTGTACAAAAGAGTTGGCATATATTGTAGGTCAGCAGGGAAAGGTGATAGGAGTGGATCAATCCAAACACTTTATCGATTATTTACAAAAAGGAATAGAACTGGATGGCTTAGAAAATGTGGACTTACAGTGTGCCAGTTTTGATGATATGGAGTTAGAAGAGGAAAGCCTTGATGGAATCTATCACAGATGGGCTTTGGCATGGAGTGATAATCCTCAATACATCATATCCCGATTATACGAAGCTCTTAAGCCTGGAGGAGTAATCGTGTCTCATGAATATTATGATTGGTCCATTTTTCAGACAGAACCCCAATTGCCTGCCCTAAATCATGCTGTAAAGACCGCTTATAGTAGTTTTGAGAACTCAGATGGTGAAATAAATATTGGAAAGCATTTGCCTCGGATGTTTCAAGAAGTAGGCCTAGAGGTCATAAGCCAACGTACTATTTCTAAAGTAGGATACAACTACGATCTTGTATGGCAGTGGCCCAAATCTTTCTTAGAGATTTATATTCCAAAATTGATGGAATCTGAAGCTTTGGACCCAAAACAAGTGGAAGATGCTTTGAGTGAGCTTATTGAGCTTGAAGATTTACCTGGGGCCAGTATTTGTTGTCCATTAATGTGCGAAGTGGTTGCAGTGAAAGCTTAGATCAAATATTGACTAAAGGAAAGTTTTAATTGCTATCCCAGCAGAACAAAATGGAAGATAAAACCCTTTTTTACTGAAATATTTTATCCAGCTGTGTTCAATCGTAGCTCTATACTATTAATCCACCCAGTAGTTTGTGGTCCTACAGCATAACTTGGACTCAATTGTTTTAAATTTTTAATTCTACTTCGCTCCTTTAGAATCAGTGCTTTATTATTCATCAGCAATTCGATATGAGCTGATGAAAGTATAGACAATACATTTGAGCGACCCATAATATTAAAAGGCTGATTCTCAATTTTAGCAAACATATCTTGAATTATATATGAATCTCTATTGCTTTCTAAAATACTGAGCATTTTAGTATAGGCTTCTGCACGATTTTCTTTCTTGCTGTCAAATAATCCATTTAGTTCTATAAGGAATTGGTTTCTAGCATTATCATTTATGATGGTGTCTACCGGAGCATCATCTTGATTGGAACTACCTTCAATTAAAGCTGCCAACTCATTTCGTTGGTTTTCACTTAATGGAACACTCTCAAAAGCTATGCTGGCAAGTCTTGCTGACTTTTCTCCTTCGAGAATTTGTTTTGAAAAACTTTGAATTAATCGAGCACTATCTATTTGTTGGCTATGAGCTAAATTTTGACTTTCAGAATAGGAAGCGACTGCTATTGAGATGATTGCAATTATTAGAGGAATAAAAATGGCTAGATCTTTTAGATTGGACTTCTTTTCATTTAATCTTCTAAGCTCCTTAATGGATTTTTGAATAGAATCAATTTGTTCCTTCTGGTTATTTGGCGTATTAGTCATGGATTTAAGTTTTTAAGTCACTTCTCAATTTGGAAAGTTAATCAGATATATCATCACCTAAAGAATAAATCAATAGAAGCTCATCTACGCTGTTTCTATTTATTTTGTTCCAATATTATGTCCGTCAGTATCTAAGGCAAAGCGTTGAGATCTATCTCTTCCTAATGGCCAATAAAAAAACCAGAGTAGCACAGTTACTACTAGTCCTTCCCACGGTCTAACTACATGATAAGTTATTTTAGGTGGAATAGTGGTCCAGAATGAAGTGATCTGTTTTTTGATAATAGGATATTGAACTCCATCAGATATATGAATCCCCAAAATTCCAACTAGGAACAAGACCGCAATCAATAAAACCATTACAAAGAAAGCCCTGATCTCGCTCCGGTGCAAAAAGGACGGAGGAGTGGGATTCATAACACTAAATGATTTAAGGATAATCAAACCAAAGCTTGCACCCACAAGGTTAGTTAAGACATCATTGAAATCATAATATCCCGTGTCATTTGGAGCTAGATAAAAGTACTGATATGCCTCGTCTATGATTCCGGCTAATGTGGCCCATATAAGTGCACTTTGATACCTTTTGACAAGAGGGAAAATGAGTAGTGCAAAAAAAGCATACTGTGGAAAGTGAACCACTTCAATATTGATTACAAACAGAGTATTTAATGTAATCACTGCTAGACCAATGCTCACAATCAGGTAAAAAATAGCCTTTTTCCAATGATCATTCTTTCGGAGGCCGGTGTAGATGAAAAGACATCCGATGATCAGAATCACGGTTGCTGCCAAAGCGATATAGTCATTGTATTGTTCTCTTGTAAGCCCAGCTTCTCCTAAAAAAGTCATATTAATCCATGTGCCAAACCTTTTATGAGGAAGGACTACTGCCACGAAATATAGAATTACCAAAAAACTGTTGGTAATCTTGTGATTAGACAGCCATTGAAGAATTACATTCATGAAGCGAATGTAATAGGAATAAAAAAAGCCTTGACCGAAAGGTCAAGACTTTTTTAGACTTTAATTTTCTTTGTTATTTCAATGTAATATTCATTTTTGCTCCCCCCATTGATGGAAGAGTGGCTTCCATTTTCACCATCTTCGGTGAGTCGCCTTTTGAAATCCAGACTTTAGACTTTGTATTTGTTCCATCCATCACTTCAATATCGATTTGGTAGGTGGCTATATTGCCTTTTGCTGTCTCAAGATCTTCTGATTTAGCAACAATCATTTTGTGATTGACCACTTTCTGTTTTTGAGGATCAAATGTTCTATACATCGTACTATATCCTTCTTTTAGAGGGAGCTGTGCTAGTGTCACTCCAATGGCCGACCCATCGCCAAATACAGACTGATCTGTATCTACATCTATAGGACTTTCTTGACCATTCATACTCATAGTTCCAGTCACACCTGATTCACTATGACTATACTTCATGGACATGGGCCCTTGATTGATTTCTCTTGATAAAGGCAAAAGACTTCCTTTTTTTACATGAGATACATCTTGAATGTCTCCCATAGGGGTAGTAGAGACATCAGTGAGAATCCAATGATCACCTCCATCTTCTACTGATGATGTAAGAGACATTGGTATCTTTTGAGCACCCATTTCAATAGTTACTTCATATTCTGTTTCTCCAGGAATTGGTGCTTTATCTGGCACAGGTAATACCGCATTCGCAGACTCTGCAGTAATCTTCTCTGGAAGTTTTACTGTTGAAATATCAACGGTTACCTTATCAATGATCTCTTGTTGGTTTTCTGGAATTTCTTCTTGATACCTTCCTCCTAAATGTTTTGCTAAAAACTTTTCAGTATTTGCGAAGAAAGCCATGTTGTTATCAGGATTTCTAAAGCCATGACCTTCATCAGGGAAATTCATGTACTCTACTGGCAGACCAAGATCCCTCATTGCCACAACTATCTGATCAGATTCTGCTTTTTTTACTCTTGGATCATTGGCTCCTTGTCCTACTAATAATGGAGCTTTTATTTTGTCAGCATGGAAAAAAGGAGATTGTCTCCTCAGCTGTTCCTGCCCTTCTGGGGTATCAGGATCTCCCATTCTTGTATGAAACAATTCTCTTATGGTCGCCCAGTATGGTGGAATAGTTTCTAAAAGTGTAAAGAGGTTTGATGGGCCCACAATAGATACTCCAGCAGCATATACATCTGGAGTGAATGTAAGACCCGCAAGAGTAGCATATCCTCCATATGAGCCACCCATTATTCCTACCTTTCCTTCATCAGCTATACCTTCTTCTATCAAATACTTTACTCCCCATGTGATGTCATCTTGCATAAGTTGACCCCATTCTCCATTACCTGCATTCAAAAATGCTTTTCCATATCCTGTGGATCCTCTGAAATTGGGTTGCAATACTGCATATCCTCTATTAGCTAAGTATTGTGCGAAGCCATTATAACCCCAAAAATCTCTGGCCCAAGGCCCTCCATGAGGTAGCACAATTGCAGGTAAGTTTTTAGCTTCTTTCCCTTTAGGTAAAGTGAGGTAAGCGGGAATTTCTAAACCATCAGAACTTTTAAATGATACTGCCTGCATCTTGGATAGATGCTGTGAAGGAAGGTTGGGTCTAGGTTGGTATAGTAGACTGGTTTCTTTGGTTTTTCTGTCAAATACATAGGCACTTCCTGGATCGGTATCACTATTTACATATACTAAATAAGTGTTTTCATCTGTAGTGCTGGAATTGAAACTGATTTGAGCATTGTCAAATCTATTTTTCAATAAATTGTAATCTTGCTCATATGAATTATCTTTCCAGTATACTTTGGTTTTAGCAGCAGTATATACTGTCCCAATCAATTCATCAGATACATCAGAAAAGATGGTGCCTCCGAAATCTACTTTGTCTTCTGGATCTTTTTCAACTATGTCTATTTGATTTGTATTCAAATCTAAAATCTGTAGACTTGAGAGGTTTGTACTCCCTTTGTCAGAAACTATATATAACCTTCCATCTTTGTGAAATCTTACTGGATAACAGGTCTCTAAATTACTACAGTTGTAAAACGACTTCCATCCGTTGCTCGTTTTTTTAAGCATTTCAGTACCTCCATCAGCCGTTGACTTTGTGGCTACTCGTATGTTTCCTTCGAGGTCAAAGATGATTCCATTATATTCAAAATCATTGGTCAGGACCAATTCACGATCTCCTGTTTTAATTTCCACTTTATAGAGATCATGCCATGCTTTATCTCTGTCATTTATTCCCACATACATAATTGTAGGCTCATTTTTAGGGACACTCATTATGAATGCTCTGATTCCGTCCATAGGGGTAAGGTCTACAGATAGAGGCACTTCAGAGTCTTTTTCTGGTTCAGCGGTCGGGGCTACAGAGTAGACATGAAAGTTTTCATCTCCACCTTTATCCTGGACATATAAGATTTGTTTAGAATCTCTACTCCAAAAGTATCCACCTATAGGTCTTTTTTCATCAGCGGTAAGAGGTCTTGCGTCATCAAATTTTTGATTTACTCCCTTTACCCAAATATTTCTTTTCCCTTTGAAGGGTTTTAAAAATGAAATGAAATTTCCATCAGGACTTATTTGGCCACCAGCTATTTCAGGATCTCCAAAGAAGAGCTCTCTGTCAATGATAGGAACATCTTGACTGAAAGTTGGGTGGTATGCAGTGAATGCAAATAGAAATAAGACTAGGGTAATTCCAAGGTTTTGAAATTTATTCATACGACATCATGTTTAGTTGATTCCAATATTCAAGTAAATTCAAGAATAACCACTGATTTTATCTACAAATACAAAGGAAAATTAGATTATGAGCTTAATTTTTAAGCTATGGATTGCTGTCTGCTACAAGAAAAGGAAAAGATCTACTTATACCACCTCCAGCCTTGGATACTACTACAAAATAAGGCCCAGTAGCAAGATGGATTTGTTCAAACATAATCGTATTAATAGATGAACTGGAAGGAAGATAAAGTTCTTGCCTCATTCTCTGACCTATCATATTATACAAATCTATAATATGTGTTTCGAACGATCCTGTTTCGAATTCTACTCTGAGTGAATTTCTCTGAGCATTATACAAGGCACTACCTATCTCAATGAATTCTACTTCTCTATCCATGTTTCCTTCTCTCGTCACATTAAACTTGCATTCGGCGGTATTACCTAATAAATCACTGACTGTAACGACTACTTCTGTGGTTCCTATTCTGAACTCTTGTCCATTTTCGACATTAGATTGAATAGCAATATTACCACAATCATCCACTATAACTAGCTCGTCCCAAGTATAAGTAGGTTCATCTTCTCTCAAAGTAATGTCAGTTGGACAGTTTTCTATAAGTGGCGCAACCTTGTCTAATTCCCAATAAGCTTTTTTTACATTTAATCGCCCTCCAGAGACTGTGATACCTTCTAAGTCCAGCAATGGATCTACTCCGTCCAAGATGGCTCGTTTGATTTCTAAAGCAGCAGCAGCAGGATTATTATGAGCCAAATCCATCAGATTTGTACATGGCAGGCTATAAAGTAAAGCTACCACACCGGCTACCTGAGGTGCTGATGATGAGGTGCCATTAAATGCTCTAAATCTATTTTGAGAGATTGTTGATAATGCTTCTTCTCCTGGAGCACTTATGTCTACGCTTATATTTCCATAAGCAGCTTGTTGAATTTTCTTATCTGCTATATCCGTGTTAGTAACTGTCAATAGATAATCTGATCCACACACCGAGGGCATATCACCTGTAATCTCCACATCGTTGTCAGCATTACTGACAGCTTGGATATTTAGTATTCCTACTTGGCCTAATTCATCATAGATTTCACACCAGAATGGAAAATCCACGGGAAATGTTTCATCCACACCTCCTGAATAATTTGTAGCGACTACAAAAGCGCCCTGAGCTCCATTGGAGGTATTAAATAGTTCTCTTTGATCTAATGCATATCCTAACCCTTCTACAACATCCAAAACACTACCACCTCCACTTCCTGGGCTTCTTAGCAGGCTCATCAGCATCATTTTGATGTCCCAATTTATACCTGATATCCCAATATTATTATTGCCTTCAGCACCTATAATTCCTGCTACACTTATTCCATGATTGATGACAACATGTTCATCAGATTGAGTAGGGAGATGCAGCCCGTTATAATCATCCACATATCCATTTCCATCGTCGTCTATTCCATTGTCTTCTATCTCTCCTTTGTTTATCCAGTGGTTAGCTTGCAGATCCTCATGATCCAATTCGTAGCCATCATCTATTACTGCTACCACAATCTCCTGCCCATCCATGGTGGTGCCTCCTGTGGATATATCCCATACATCTTCTATCTGTATCAGGGACTTATCCCATTGATCTATATACATGGGATCATTAGGAGTTGCTCTATTTTTTACTCTGAAGTCTTGATGGGCTATTAGGATTTCTTTATTTTTTTGTAAAAATGACTTTCTGAATTTTGAATTTGCGGATTTGTCATTTTTAAATTCTACAATCCAATAATTTAATTTTTTAAAAATGGGTCTTGTTGTAGCTATTTTATCAGAATGAGATTTTGCCCAACTCTTGACATCAAAAGAAGGTTCTACTTCAATAAGAAAGCGATGAGAAAGATTAGAATTATCGATTTGACAAATAGCCGATATATAGAGGACGAGTAAGAAGAGAATGACGTTTATTCTACCCATTTTCGGCTTGTATGAGATGTTGCTATTATGAAGCGTGTACGATGGCAATTTTATTGTTACGAATAGCCAGTCTACTAATGTTTTTTACTTTGAATTTGTTCAAATCTGCAATCTCAGACCATCCTCCTATCTCTCCAAATATAAATAATTTACTGCCTTGTCCCATCACCATTCTTCCATCAGTCAATACTTCAAAATCTTCACTTCCTGTTTTCGTTTCGCCTATGATACTTTTCTTGCCAGTAGCGACTTCGAAAGTTTTCATGTACCAGATGTTGTGAGCAGCTTTGTGTACATATATCAATCTGCCCAATTGATCCATTCTGAAACATCTCCCTACATTTTTATCTACCTCAGTGATATCACCGTTGTCTGTATTATAGATGATTAAGCTATGAGGATCTCCTACTAAGAAGATAGCGACCTGATGATCACTTATCCAATGGTGATATCCTACATTCTCAAAATCATAACTTATAGCTGAGCCACTGTTTTCTCTATTGATAGGATACTTCCACAGCCATTGTGTAGGATTATCACTTTGACCTGGAGGGACAGCTATACACGATATGCCTTTATTATCAGGTGTCGGAGTAGGGGAGTATTCACTATATTCAGAATCTGTCACTTTCAAAAGTGACTCACTTTTTAGATCCAGTTTTAAAATATCAGTTTGCCCTTTAGCTTCCCAGTCAGATGTAATGTATAGTATATCATCTTCAAAGAAAGCCGGCTGATTATTATATCCATCAGGATTAAAGCTTGTAAGATATTTAGGACTTGAGACCACTTCAGTCTCATCAGGATCAAATGTGAATAGGCTAATAGACGTAGATGGTGGTCCTTGACCATTTACAGCATATGTATAAGCCAAAGCCATTATTATAAAAAAGAGTCTATTCTGAGGAATCATTTTTATTTATCTCTTGCAGAAGTAAATATACGATCCCAATGGATTCCTTTAAATGGATTTCCTTCTTTTGCTGAAAACCAGATAAATAAAGGTTCTCCCACTAGGTGATCATGAGGTATATATCCCCACATTCTTGAGTCCTCAGAGTTATGTCTGTTGTCTCCCATACCCCAATAGTAGTCCTGTTTGAATGTATATGTGGATGACTCATTACCATTGATCCAAATTTTTCCATTTTCCACTTTTAGATCATTGTCTTCATATACATTGATGACTCTTTGATAGAAAGGAAGTGACTCCGCATTCAACTCAACCGTAGCTCCTTTTTTAGGTATATAAATAGGTCCAAAATTATCCACTGACCAACCATCAGAAACTGCTGTATGAGGATACATTTTACCTCTTTCGGCCCTATGATTCACTTGTGTCAGTTGGATCTTAGGATCCATAGATTTTATCTTTTCTACTTGAGTATCATCTAAAAAGTAACCCTGAAGACTGTTTCTATTGCCCCAGTAGTCACTATTATCAACTCCCCATTCTTTTAATCTATTTTGATTAATGGCAACACCATTAGTATTCAGAATGTATTGGTACTGAATATGCTTAGGTCGTGGACTTTTCTGGCCATTGATCCATATTTCTCCATTTATAATCTGAAGGCTATCACCAGGTATGCCTACACATCTTTTGATATAATGATCCTTTTTATCTACAGGTCTTACGACAAAATCTTTTTTCTCTACCAGTTTAGGTAATTCACGATCATACGAAAGGTAGGCAGGATTTCTATTGATCATATCTACAGAATAGGATCTACTACTAGTGATATAGACACTATCTCCTACAGGCCAGTTAAATACTATTTTACCTTCTCTTTCGATATCATTCATCGGCTTCAATCTGAAATAAGGCAATTTGGGTTTTTTGAAATAAGACTCTGAGCCTAATATGGGCACTCGATTATGGAGCAATGGAATCATGGCAACCGTCTGAGGAGTCCTGATACCATAACTTGCCTTACTCACGAATAAGTAATCACCTACATTAAGTGATCCTTCCATAGATGGAGTGGGTATGACATAGGCCTCTATAAGGAACATTCTGATGAAAGCTGCAGCGAATACTGCGAAAAATATAGATTCAACCCATTCTCTCCACAGTGCTTTAGGGTAGGGGTGATTGTTAAGTAATTTATTAAGTTTTCTATTGCTTTTTTCTTTTTGAGCTTCTTTGATTTGGGCCATATACTGAGCCTCTTTTTCCATCGCCTTCCCTTCATATTTGTACTCATCTCCAAATGCATACTTGAAGAAAAGAATAGGAGCATATAAGACTGCTAGAGCTGCTTCACCAAATCCATTCCTACCAAATGACTTAGCCATAGCTACTGCCATGCCTGTCACGATAAAGAAATTGACAATAGGTACAAATGCAAGTAATCCAAACCACTTAGGCCTTCCTACTACTTCTGCCCATTCTACAAAATTGAGACCTGGTACAAGGCCTTTCCACCCTTCTACTCCCGTCTTAGGAAATAAGAAGAATAAACTGATGCTCAGTAATATGTAAAAGAGAATGAAAAATATGAGTACTACCACGTATAGCTTTTTTTAAGAATGGTCAAAGATAACAAAGTACAGATGTTATCAACCCGTTAAATCAGATGAATGAAAGCTTTCTATCTAGAGAATCTCTTTAGGAATCTACTAAGGAAAAGGAGCATTTTAATGGAAATGGATTTGAGTACTGCAACAGTAGGAAGCGAAAGGTAAAAATGGTTTCAATATAAAACAGAAAGCTCAAGCAAATTTGCATCTACTTGAGCTGTTATAATTGGTATTCTTGGAGTTGTATGGTATAGGCTGTTACGGCTCTATTTTTTATTTTCGTCGATATCGTCGTCTTCACTCAAAAATTCAAGGTCAGTAGTGAATTGAGCTTGAGCAGCTGATTCCCAGTCGATTACACAGTATGCTCTGGAGTAATCACTTGTGACATCCTGACTTGCTAAGATTACATCATTTACATTCACTTCTTGAGCAAAGCATACATCTGCGATATCTACTTTTCTTCCCATTATCATATACACGTTATCCAGAACATCATTTTCGGGCATCACATTCATGCTTACAAATCCCATTGTATCTTCAAAAGGAATTTGTCCATTTATTTCTTTTGCCAAATTATCTCTATGAAGAGCGATTTGGGTCCCGAAGTTATTTACGGCTAATTCTGCTTGCACATTGGCAGTTGCAAAGTCTAGATGGTTGTCATTGTAAAAAAATCTGTAATTCTGTCCTTTGAGTAATACATCTTCAGGATTTTCTGATGTAAGGGTAAGTGTAAGGCAAGAAGGATTTGAAGACTGTTCTAGTTGAATGTTCATACCATCTTGAGCGAATAGTCCTAAGGTAAGGAGGGAGATTGCGAATATGAATAAAATTCTCATGGTCTAGTGTCTTAGAGCATTTTTAAAATCAGTTTACACACTCAAGACAAGATATAGGGAAGCTTACCCCTATGTATTCTTATAAAAATAATGAATAATTTTCACATTAAATATACTTATAATGTATAAGCTGATCATTAACAGTATTATAGATTATAAATCCTAACTTTAATTAATCATATTTCTTCCTTAAAAATATTATAATCCAGAGTCTTAGGTAGTAAAAAATAGGGTCTAGACCCTATTTTTTGCCATTATTATTTATCTATGTTTACATCGTAGTATTCATCATATCGATAGTCTTTGGTCTAAAGTCATGGCGGATAGGTGTAATGAGGTTTACATTTTTTGTATCAAATTAAAATTTTAACATGAAACACCTTTTTGCTTTGGTTGTATGCCTTTTTAATTCCATGTCACTTTTCTCACAATCTCAACTAGATGTGCAAGGCAATACCAGCACAGATACTGTAGCTAAAATCACAGTGAATTATAAAGGTGCGACAGACGTAGTGGGACTCAAGGTAACCTCCCTACCATCAACAACAAAAGGCATAGGAGGACTTTTTACAGCAGGATCGCGTGGAATATTAGCAAAAAGTGAGAGTGGAATTGCAGTACAAGGAGAAAGTACAAGTGGATATGGTTTATATGGAGGAAGTACAAGAGGTCGTGGGGTACAAGGGCAAAGTACTAGTGAAGCAGGTGTATTCGGTCTGAGTGATAGTGATTATGGGGTATATGGAACTACAAACAGTGGCATTGCCGGAGTGCGGGGTGTAAATAAAGGAAATTTTTATGGGGTATATGGTAAGGCAGATAGCTTAGGTAGTTCTGCAGTTTACGGTCAGAACACAAAAGGGATTGGGGTGTATGGAAAAAGCATAGATAACTTTGGCGTGTATGGACAAAGTACTGATGGTTTTGGGGCTCAAGGTTTCAGCACTAGTTCTACCGGAGTGGGTGGAACCAGCCTTAATGGTATAGGCGTCAATGGTGTAAGTACTAATGGATTTGGAGTGAGAGGATTTACAACGAGTGGAAGTGCTGCGGTTTATGGTCGGAATTTTGGCGTTGGATATGGAGTTCACGGTAGAGCAGATAGTACATCCAGTTCTGCTGTAATTGGTGAGAATACTAAAGGTATAGGGGTGTATGGCCGAAGCACAAGTGGTACTGGGGTGAATGGCCTAAGCACTAGTAGTAGTGGCGTGTCAGGAACTAGTACCAGTTCTACCGGGGTTTCTGGTTCCAGCACTAGTTCTTCCGGAGTGGGTGGATATAGCGTTAATGGTAGAGGCGTCAATGGTGTAAGTACTAATAATGGTTTTGGAGTGTCAGGATT
>DKPS01000027.1:20398-20948 GCA_002471345.1 Saprospiraceae bacterium UBA7328 | reverse complement strand
GCGATGGACATGGAGTTCACGGTAAAGCGGATAGTACAGGATATGCGGTATATGGTCAAAATACTCAGGGTATTGGGGTGTATGGAAAAAGCATAGATAACTCTGGTGTGTATGGACAAAGTACTGATGGTTTTGGGGCTCAAGGTATCAGCACTAGTTCTACCGGAGTGGGTGGAACCAGCCTTAATGGTATAGGCGTCAATGGTGTAAGTACTACTGGATTTGGAGTGAGAGGATTTACAACGAGTGGAAGTGCTGCGGTTTATGGTCAGAATTTTGGCGTTGGATATGGAGTTCACGGTAGAGCAGATAGTACATCCAGTTCTGCTGTATTTGGTGAGAATACTAAAGGTATAGGGGTGTATGGCCGAAGCACAAGTGGTACTGGGGTGAATGGGCTAAGCACTAGTAGTAGTGGCGTGTCAGGAAGTAGTACCAGTTCTACCGGGGTTTCTGGTTCCAGAACTAGTTCTTCCGGAGTGGGTGGATATAGTGTTAATGGTAGAGGCGTCAATGGTGTAAGTACTAATGGTTTTGGAGTGTCAGGATT
>DKPS01000027.1:0-20017 GCA_002471345.1 Saprospiraceae bacterium UBA7328 | reverse complement strand
GCGATGGACATGGAGTTCACGGTAGAGCGGATAGTACAGGATATGCGGTATATGGGCAAAATGGACAAGGTATAGGTGTCTATGGCATGAGTACGGACTCTTTTGGAGTCTATGGTGTGGGTACAAAAGATTATGGAGTTTATGGAAAAAGCTCCTTAAACATAGGCGTGTATGGAGAAGGTGGAGCAGCTTTTCCAGATGTATCTGGAAAAGGAGTGACCGGAGTTTTTGGAAAAGGAAGTCTATATGGCGTTCATGGTGATGGAACTACTGCGGATTTTTGGGCTGAAAATGCTATGTACGGAAATGACTCATCAATCAGATGGAAAAAAAACATAGTCAATATCACCAACCCTTTAGATAAGATCTCAAATCTACGAGGTGTCTATTTTGACTGGGATGAAGCTCATGGAGGTAAGCATACGGTAGGGTTCATTGCTGAAGAAGTAGGTGAAGTAATGCCTGAGGTGGTGATATATGAAGAAAATGGAATATATGCCAAAGGAATGGACTATAGCAAAATGACTCCGCTCCTTGTTGAGGCTGCTAATGCTATGCGTAAGGAATATCAGGACAAATTTATAGATCAAGAAGCTCGAATTGAATCATTAGAGTCACAACTTAATGAACTGAAATCTATGCTCATGGCTAAGATGATAGACGAGGTTAATGAAGAGAAGACAGAGGAATAGAGTTTGAATATAAAAGAAAGACTTTTTTATCAATGGGCTAAAGCCACATTGTCAGCAAGATAGACAATGGTCTTTAGGCCATTGATAATGCTTTTAACTATGATCGAAAATCAGTTGGTTTGATTGGAATTCTCATTTTGATGAAAGCCTTATATGGTGGATCTATCCTTTTAAACTAAAACCC
Organism: Saprospiraceae bacterium UBA7328; assembly: GCA_002471345.1. Lineage (GTDB taxonomy): Bacteria > Bacteroidota > Bacteroidia > Chitinophagales > Saprospiraceae > UBA7328. Next base: position 19,141 of record DKPS01000027.1, on the reverse strand, counting down.
CATTATATTAATGAGCCTAAAACCACAGAACCTATGAAGATTTCTCTCACACTAGTATGCTCTCTACATTTTATATCCCTCACTGCTCAAACTGATATTGCTACTTAAAAACCTATATCATATTAGATGGGGCTTGCTCTATGTGGGGCAGATTAGAAGATGATATGATGAAAATAGAAGCTGCACAAAATGCACTCAGCTCTTATCTGGATAATCTCGATGCATCCAATCAAGTAGCCCTCCGTGCATATGGACACAATAGAGAGAAGGATTGCCAAGACTCTGAATTACTAGTCCCTTTTAATAATGTCAGTGATGTAAAAGATCAAATAAGAAATAGAGCTCTGGCTATAAAGCCAACTGGAAGAACCCCAATAGGCATCAGTCTCATGAAAGCTCTAGAAGATATAGGTGACCAAGAAGCTGAGATCATACTCATTAGTGATGGTCTGGAGACTTGTGACATTGATCCATGTGCATTAATGAAGTCTTGGAGAGATAAGGATATTAATATCAAAGTGCATGTAGTAGGATTGGGGCTTACAGAAAAGGAAAAGAATACACTTATGTGTATAGCTGATGTATCAGGAGGACAATTTAAAGATGCTCAGTCGTCAGGTCAATTGGCGGAAAGCCTCAAAGAGATATCTATAAAAAATGAATCTAACAGATTAGGAATAAAAGGATTTACTGAAGATGGAGAAAAGATATGGGTGCATTGTATAGTAGAAGCTGCAGGCCAAACAAGGCAAGAGGGAAGAAGTGATGGTAGATTTAGTGTGCCACTGGGGAAGGTAAATATTACTGTAGGAGTGAAAACAAAAAATGATGAGGTATATAAGCCTGTGCAAAAGACCATAGAAATCACACAATCAGGAGAAACTGATGTGGAGGTAGTAGTAAGTTAGCCACCAGCAGTGAGAACTCAATTCTTTGAAAAAGGAGAAGAAAGGAAAGAAGTATTGGCCTATGGATATCAAAATGATGAACAGAAGCTAGGCTTGAGGCCTGATGAATGGCAATATGTGATGCCAGGCAGCTATGAATTTAGAGCTGAGGTCAATAATGATAATCATTTATCTATTACTGAGACCCTCGTAGAAGGTGATAAAAAAGATCTTGTTTTTAATCTGGTGAATACAGTGAAAGTAAAGTTCATCACTACTACTTCAATGGATAATGTAGTGTTAAAGTTCCATTCTAAATTGTATCAAGATGGAGAAGAAAAATATAATATCCATAGGAGTAATGGAAAGGTGATATTACCTAGATCTTATGATGTGCACTTAGGATCTAATCTTATTCCTCACATTGCCAGAGGGGTAGTCGTAAGTGCTGAAGAAAATCAGATTATCGAGATGAAGGTGCCTGTAGGAATATTGAAATTAGATTATGTAGACCAGGGTGGGAGTGTAATGGATGTAAAAGATAAGAGGCTGTGGTTGAGTAGAATTGACTCCAATGGAAAGCTGCAAAGAGATAGACTATCCCGAGCTGATGTAAAGGCCATATACCTGATGGAAGGCAGATATCACCTGAAAGGATGGAGTAAACATGGGAATTTTGAGGAAGTTGAAGTAGATTTAAAAGCTGGGGAAACCAAATCAATACAAATGAGAGATCGAGGGTGAATTAGGTTTTGTTTTTATGATACAATTACTCTGATCGAGCTACATGTAATCATATAACTCCGCCAATCTCCTCTTTCAAAAGAGGAGGCATAGTTTCAAGAATAACAGACCTTACTAAAATTTCTAATTCGTTTGCCATATCGATTATTAATGCCGCTGTTCCCCTCTTTTTGAGAGGGGTTAGGGGAGTTAGTCATGGATATTATATTTTTAACCGCTTTCAAAACTGTCACTCACAGAATTCTGTTTCGTTTAAATTGGCTCAAAATTGAATTTATAAGTCCACTAATACTTATTCAATATTTAAATTGAGATAGCACGATGTTAATACAGTATAGATTGGTTCTTGTTTGTGATTCTTTCCAAAAAAAGGTGATGTCAAATTTTTGTAATTACAGTTTCTCAAATAGCAGCTAATTGTAAGTGAATCTACGATTCTGATATCAAGAGCGATTTTGTTTTTACAAATGAGAATTGGCAAATGAATTATATAATAATTGAGAATAAAACGATTTCATTCTTATCTTGATGAGCTCTGTAAAATGATGTTAATATGGACAAAAAAAATATCAATATTGCTATAGTTGGCCTAGGTTTTGGGGCAGAGTTTATACCTATTTATCAAAGATATAAAGGTGTAAACTTAGTGGCTATCTGCCAACGGAATCAAATCAAATTAGATGAAATTGGTGATGCCTTCGATATTCCGAAAAGGTATACATCATTTGATGAATTGATCCTAGATCCTGATATAGATGCTGTCCATATTAATACTCCTATTCCTGATCATGGAATACAATCTATAAAAGCACTGAAGGCTGGAAAACATGTGGCTTGTACTGTGCCGATGGCTACGACTGTGGAAGAGTGTGAAGAGATAGTAAGGCTTGCAAAGGAGACTGGACTCACCTATATGATGATGGAGACTGTCGTATATGCTCGTGAGTTTTTATTCATGAAAGAAATGTATGAAAATGGAGAATTAGGCAAAATACAGTTTCTCAAGGCGAGTCATCAGCAAGATATGGATGGATGGCCAGGATATTGGCCCGGACTTCCTCCGATGTATTATGCCACTCATTGTGTCGGACCTGTCTTGGCATTGAATAGGTCAGAAGCAGAATATGTATCGTGTTTTGGTTCAGGTACCATCCGTGAGGAGATGCATGAACACTATAATAGCCCATTTGCGGTGGAGACTACTCATATTAAATTCAAAGATTCGGATGTGAGTGCACAGGTCTATAGATCTCTATATGATGTAGCTCGTCAATACCGAGAAAGCTTTGAAGTGTATGGTTCTAAAAAATCTGTAGAATGGCCGATTATAGAACACAAACCACTCATCGTACATACTGCTAAAAAGCCTGAACCTGAAATCCCATCAGAGGTAAGTTGCCCTGACTATGCTCATCTTCTACCAGAAGAAATCCAGCCATTCACTACTGGTGGTGTATATGATTCTGATGATAATCAGCATCTCTCATTTACTCAGGGAGCAGGGCATGGTGGATCGCATCCACATATGGTGCATGAGTTCATCGATGCTTTAGTTAAAGGTCGTTCAGCCTATCCCAATGCCGTACAATCTGCTAATATCACCTGTGTCGGCATATTAGCTCATGAATCAGCACTCAGAGGAGGTGAGATTATCAAATTACCTGAATTTACTTTAACATAGAAAGCCTACTGCTATGAATCTAAATACGACTACTAAAGGTCTTTTTTTTATTGTACTCACCTTGATGATATTATCATGTGGGAGTGAATCAGATTCCGTTTTTAGTGACCAATTTTATGCTGTAGAAGAAGAAGAAACTATAAAAATTTATAGAGAAGGAAATGACGTGGCTCTTGTGACGCAGAATGCAAGGAGTGATCACAGACCCTACCTCCATCCCATCATGGCCCCTCATTCTAAATCTTCACTCACACAATATAGTCCAGGACATCATAAACATCAGACTGGTCTCTATTGGGGTTTTACTCGTGTGAATGGCACTCATATTGAACCTGATACATTGAAAAAATGGTTTTATAGAAAAGACAAACCAGATAGGATACAAGAACAGATTGGACGTGATTTTTTTCACCATCCCGAAGATGGATATTGGGAAAGAGTATCCATGGAGCTTCTTCAAGAAGAGTGGCAAAAAATCAAATGGCAGACCATATATCACATGATGAATGAAGGGAACGAGCCTATAATGGAGGAGACACAAATATGGAGTTTTGAGGAAAAGAATAGTCGTTTTTTGCTTTCTCTGGAGTGGAATGGTAAGGCTCTAGAGGACATTACTATAAATGAATTTGACTATGGAGGTATGTTTCTCAGAATGCCGTGGAGTAATGGCATACAGGGTGAAGTGATAAATGCTGCCAGACATCAAAACAATAATGCCGAAGGGCAGAGAGCCATGTGGGTGGATGTAGGAATGGAGATTGAAGGACTCGAAGAATATGGACATATAGCAATTTTTGATCATCCCGAAAATGATGGCTTTCCTCAGCCTTGGAGAGTGGATGGTCAGCTAGGAGTAGGACCTGTAAGAGCTAGAATGGGTGATTGGCACATAAAAAAAGGAGAAACAGCTACCTTTTTGCATCAAGTTGTCGCTTATGAAGGTGAGCATGATGGAGCGAAGATGGATAGCATATGGGCTGATTATATCGGTGATGATGGGATGTACAATAAGGCGGTATTGTGGGGGATAGCCCAAAAAGAAGCCTTAGAGGCTAAGCTGCTTTCTCCCCAAGAGGCTGTAGATGAGATGACAATCAAGGAAGGTTACCAAGTAAATGCCTATGCTTCTGAACCTATGATCACTCAGCCGATGGCTTTTTGTTGGGATGATAAAGGAAGGATGTGGATTGCTGAGAATCGAGATTATGAATCTCGGGGAGATGGTTTTTCTAATTCAGGTGATAGCCGCATATTGATTTTAGAAGATACCGATAAAGATGGGGTGGCTGATAAACAATCTGTATTTCTTGAAGGCATTCCATTTCCTTCGGCTATAGCAGTAGGTTTTGATGGATTATATCTCGGTGCCCCACCCAATCTGCTCTATGTATCGGATGCTGACGGCGATGACAAAGCGTCCAAGGAAGATATAAAAGTACTTTTAACAGGTTGGGGTATAAGAGATAGACATGAGACCATTAACAGTTTTCACTGGGGACCAGACGGATGGCTTTATGGTTTAGAAGGATTTGCCACTCCATCTAAAATCAGAAAACCTATAGGTGAAGGACGCATTTATGGGCCCCATGAAGCATTTCCAGAGGATCTACTCGAAGCTGACGGTGTGGATATTAATGGCGGTGTGTGGCGATATCATCCTACTAAAGACCGTTTTGAAGTAGTCTCACATGGATTTAGTAATCCATGGGGTATTGATCATGATGCTAAAGGACAGTTGTTTATATCAGCTTGTGTGATTCCACATCTTTTTCATGTGATTCCTGGAGGAATCTATCATAGACAAGGAGGGCAACATTTCAATCCACACGTCTATCGGGATATCAGGACCATTGTGGATCATAGACACCGATCAGCACATGGTGGAGCTAGAATCTATCAATCTGATGCTTTTCCAGCTGATCAACAAGGCCGTCTTTTTATGGCGAATATTCATGAACATGCTGTTCTCTCAGATATACTCAAACCCAATGGATCTGGATTCATAGCCAGCCATGGCGAAGATTTTATGATGGCTAATAATGCCCAATGGATAGGATTCAGCATGGAAGTCGGTCCAGAAGGAGGAGTATATGTTTTGGACTGGCATGACGCTGACATTTGTGGTAAAGAAGTACTGCACAAAGAAACTGGTAGAGTGTTTAGAATAATGCCCGAAGAATCTCTGGCTAAAGATTGGGCAGGTAGATATGAAGATCTCAATCTCTTATCTGATTCAGAACTAGTGGAACTTCAACTTTCTCCGAGTGACTGGCATGGGCGAAGGGCTAGATTAATATTACAAAAAAGGGCACAAAAGGGAAGTATAGATTCTGACGCCACGTCCCTTCTTCAAAACCTATTAGAAGATAAGTCTAATACAGATCTTAGGTTGAAAGCCCTTTGGACGATGCATAATTCTCAACTGATAGATAAAAATGGTCTGATTAAGTTACTCAATGATAGTGATGAATACATCCGGGCTTGGGCAGTACAATTTCTATGTGAGGACAAAGACGCTTCGGACGTAACCCTCTCGAAATTCACAAGAATGGCCGCTGAGGAGGACTCTCCAGTAGTAAGGATGTATCTAGCTACGGCTTTGCAAAGAATGAATAATTCTGATCGATGGGGTATAGCAGAAGCATTAGTTCAATATGCCGATGATGCTGATGATCCCAATATTCCATTTATGTTATGGTTTGGTATTGAACCTATTATCGAAGATGATCCTTCAAGAGCAATTGAAATAGCCTCGAAAAGCAGAATACCTATGGTGACTAATCATATAGCTAGACGCCTTGTAGATGCTAACCAAATTGAGGAACTTACTGCATCACTTTCTAGCATAAATGGTGATAAATTACATCTGCTCACAGGCATACTAGATGGTCTGGAAGGAAGAACTGATATCAAAGAGCCGTCCTCTTGGGAATCTATATATGACGAGTTGAAATCTGATGAGATACTCTCACCTATTTTACTGTCTATTGCTCAATATTTCGGAAGTGCTTCTGCAGCCAAAGAGATGATTGCCTTGGTGAAAAATGCTACAGCTAAAAGCGATGATCGCAAGAATGCCATCAGTAGTCTTGCTGCTCAAAAGCGAATTGAATTAATAGACCATCTGCCCAGTCTGATAGGAAATGATCAACTACGTATTGACGCTATTAGAGCTATTGCCAGTTATGATCATGAAGATCTAGGTCAGCTTTTAATGCAAAAATATGAAGGATTTAATACCGTAGAAAAACAAGAAGTGATACAGACAATGTCATCTAGATCGTCATATGGTTGGATGTTAGCCGACGCCATTAAAAATGAGACGATGCCTCGCAAAGACATACCATCATATATCGCCATACAGCTAAGAAGGGTAGTAGGAAATGGTTTCGTAGAAATCTGGGGTCCTATCGATCAGCTTACAGGTAATAAGAAAGCAGAATACAAAAAATACCAACGTTTAATCACTGATGAAGCTGTAGCAAATGCTGATCTAGAAAATGGCAAATTATTATTTAAAAGTGCCTGTGGCATATGCCATAAAATGTATGGAGAAGGGAGTGACATAGGTCCAGATTTGACAGGCTCAAATCGTACAAATACGACTTACCTTCTCGGCAATATCATCGAACCAAGTGGTGTGATTCAAGATGATTACAAATTAGTCATCATTACAACCAGGGATGGACGTACGTATAGTGGTAATGTAATAGAAGAAAACAATCGACAAGTAACCATAAGAGTTGTGGGTCAAGAACCAATAAAAGTGAGTAAATCTGAAATACAATCTAGAGAAGTTACGGAGAAATCTATGATGCCCGAAGGTATATTGAACATCTTCAGTGATGATGAAGTATTAGATATGGTGGCATTTTTGAAGACAATTGATGAGTGATTTAGATCTTGAATTGATAAAAAGGTCAATGATGAAAAATTTAGAGTTCTACATTTTGTATAAACATCAAAAAGGAAAGTTCAAGAAAGACTAGACTTGGTTTATTAGAAATGTAGAACTGTCGTAGAGCTAACTCAATTATGTAAAATGCGTCTAAATTTTGCAATGTGAATCAAAGCAAAAGAACAATTCCTAATACAGATTGTCTATCATTTTCAATTTAGGATTAACTAATTCCTATACATTTGCAGCCATTATAAAAAAAGAAATATGTCAGACATTCATAATTGTATCATTATAGGTTCAGGTCCTGCAGGATATACAGCAGCTATTTACGCAGCCAGAGCTAATATGAAACCTATTCTATTTACTGGCCCTGAGCCGGGGGGACAACTTACTATTACCACCGAGGTAGAGAACTACCCTGGATACCCAGAAGGAGTGCAAGGACCGGAGATGATGGAAGACTTCAGAAAGCAAGCAGAGCGATTTGAGACTGTTGTGAAGTATGAGATGATTACAAAAGTGGATTTTACAGGACCTGTACATAGTGTGTTTACAGAAAGTGGTGAAGAGCTCAAAGCACATAGTGTTATAATCAGTACTGGTGCTAGTGCAAAGTGGTTAGGACTAGAATCAGAGCAGAGACTGATGAATCAAGGTGTATCAGCATGTGCAGTATGTGATGGTTTCTTTTTCAGAGGAAAGGAAGTCGTGATTGTTGGAGGTGGCGATACCGCTGCAGAAGAAGCTTCTTATCTGGCAAAATTATGTCCTAAGGTGCATATGCTCGTAAGAAGGGATGAATTGAGGGCATCTAAAATTATGCAGAATAGGGTGGAGAAAACTGAAAACATAGAGATATACTGGAATACGGAGACTGTAGAAGTATTAGGAGCCGAAGAGGTAGAAGGAGTCAAAGTGAAGAATAATAAAACAGGAGAAGAATCAGTCATTCCAGCTTCTGGATTTTTCGTGGCAATAGGTCACAAGCCGAATACTGATGTTTTCAAAGATTGGCTAGAGACTGATGATGCAGGTTACCTCATAGGCATACCTGGCACTGCTAAAACTTCCATCAAAGGAGTATTTGTGAGTGGAGACGCATCTGACAAAGTATACAGACAAGCCGTTACAGCTGCAGGTACGGGTTGTATGGCAGCTTTGGATGCGGAGCGTTATTTGACTGAGGAGGAGATTATTTAGGAGACAGGATTTAGTAGTCAGGAGAAAGGAGACCATAATATTCGTACTTGAGTATGATCTGAATGCTGGAGTTTGAATATGTTTTGTATTTTCGGAAAATGGAAAAACTTCACGATCTCAATTTCATATTACCTGTCCTAGTAGGAGCTTTTTGGGGTATTGTAATGCTTCAATCTGGATTAGATAAAATCACTGATTGGAAAGGAAACCTTGCCTGGATCACGTCTCACTTCGAAAAGACACCCTTAAAGTCAACTGTTACTCCTATGCTCGGAGTCGTAACATTGATAGAAACATTAGCTGGATTATGTTCTATAGGAGGAGTCATCTATTACTTAATGAGTGAAAATCCATTTTGGATCATTCAAGGATTGATACTTTCATTGATAGGATTATTGATGCTCATTTTTGGTCAGCGAGTAGCTAAGGATTATGATGGAGCAAAGACTATTGCCATTTACTTTGGAGTGGGATTAGCGAGTGCTTTGATCTTGTTGTAGCTATAGTTCACTAGATTTCATTTCTTTCTTTTATCAATTTCCTTGATCAGATTATTATCTGAATGGTTTATGTATTTTCTTTAATTTGAAGAAAGGAAATAGAAGTTTAATGATATTTACCACTTCTAACAATCCTTAGCTTAGAAAACCTATATTCAATCCAAGTAATCACTTATTTGATTTTTGAGTTTTATGGTTTCCTCAAGTGCTCTCTTTTTTAATGTGGCTCCTTTATATCTAAATCCACCACGATGCTTTATCATATTGTGATATTGCGCATCATTTAAAAGAGCATCATAATCTACAGGTGAAGAATGCAATTGATCATTTTGAGGTGTCCCTTCCATTGATCTGATTCGGAAGTGTTTATGATATAAAGGCAGTAAGGAACTAGGCCAGAATTGATCTTCTAGTCTTACCGTTTGTGCAATTAGGTTTCCATATTCATTGTCAAAAAGTGTGATTATAGATTTTCGCAAACTATCAGAGCTTATGATATCAAAACCACGACTCTGAATAGATCTAAATGCAGTTGAAGAAAGGACTATATCCGGTGAAAATTGGGCTCTTCCAAAATGATAGTCCATAGTATCATTGTATTCTAATTGGTTTTCAAGAATATGAAGTACTTCTTTTACTGAATGAATGGATTTGTACTCCTCAGCAATATCCACGGCCAATTTTCTTTCATTGTATTCTAGATTCTCATAAAGCTCTTTGAGTAGCCGTTTTTCAACTTGCTCTTCAATTCTATTTTGATTCCAATTATTAATAGATAAGGCGATTAAAATCCCAATGACAACAAGAAATATTTCGCCAAGAGCATACCTAAAGTATTTTAACGGCCTATTCTCATCAGCAAGGCTCTTTCGGTCTTTACGGAAAAAATTGAACATTGAATTTTTTGTTTTGATTTAAAATACGGAAGAATTTGAAAACTAGGGTCTAGTAAAAAATATTCGTATCATGTCCATTAGATTTTTTTGAGTTTTCTCTTTTTATAATTTATGAGTTTGTAAGCCTTTACTATTTAAAGATTCTGTTGAATTTGAATGGCTTTTTCGATCCAAGAAAAACTAATCTATTTTTTTGAAATCTTTTCAATGATGACTTCAGTGACTTCTTGAGTAGAAGCATTCCCTCCTAAATCTCTTGTTAATACACTTCCTTCTTCTACAGTATCTTCAATAGCTCTCATTAATATATTTGCGGCTTCTATCTCTCCAAAGTGTTCTAACATCATCACCGCCGTCCAAAAACAAGCAATTGGATTGGCAATATTCTTTCCTGCGATATCAGGTGCGCTCCCGTGTACAGGTTCGAACATACTTGGGAAATTTTTCTCGGGATTGATATTAGCTCCTGGAGCAATTCCCATGCCTCCGACTACTGCCGGTCCAAGGTCTGACAAAATATCCCCAAATAAATTACTAGCTACCACTATATCAAACCAGTCTGGATGTTGCACAAAGTGAGCACATAAAATATCTATATGAAATTGATCTCGATTGACCTCAGGATATTGTTTGCCTATTTCCTTAAATCTTTGATCCCAATAGGGCATAGTATGAATTATGCCATTGGATTTAGTAGCACTGGTGATTTTTTTTCCTCTTTTATCCGCTAATTCAAAAGCAAACTTCATGACTCTATCCACACCTGTTTTAGTGAAAATACTTTCTTGTACTACAATCTCTTGTGGTGTTCCTTCATAAAGTTTTCCTCCTACTGAAGAGTATTCCCCTTCATTGTTTTCTCTAACGATGTAAAAGTCCACTTCACCTGGATCTCTCAAAGGAGATGGGATGCCCTTTAATAATCTTACTGGCCTAAGATTCACATATTGCTGAAATGTTCTTCTTATAGGTATCAATAAGCCCCATAAGGAGACATGATCTGGCACACCTGGATATCCCACAGCTCCTAAAAAAATCCCATCACAATCCCTTAACTTTTCTAAGCCATCCTCAGGCATCATTTTTCCATGAATTTTGTAATGTTCACAGGAGTAGTCGTAGTATTTGAAGTTTAGGCTAAATCCACATTTGTCAGCTACAGATTCTAATACTTTTACTGATTCAGGGATGACTTCTTTGCCGATTCCATCACCGGGTATAGTAGCTATGTGATAAGTGCTCATAATTCTTATTGTGTTTGGTGATATCTATTTATGATCTAAAAAATGAAGTATTGCGTCTAAAGTTTCTTCAGGAGCTTCTTCAGGTAAATAGTGGCCACAAGATATTCCAAATCCATCTACTGTAGATGCCCACTTTGACCATTCTGCTATCATATCGTATTTTTTACCTACAAAACCTTTCTCTCCCCAGAGACAAAGTAATGGGCATTTTATTTTGTTTTCTTGGTCTATATCGATTTGATCATGTTCGATATCGATAGAAGCAGAAGCTCTGTAGTCTTCACAACTAGCATGTATGGTTTCGGGAGTCAGGCATCTTAGATATTCTCCAAAGGCTTCTTTGGTAAAGGCACTACTATCTCTTCCCCATTGCCCAAATTTCTGCTCCAAAAAGAATATTGGATCATTTCCGATCATTCGCTCTGGAATATCAAAGGGCTGAATCAGGAAAAACCAATGGTAGTATGCTTTGGCAAATTCCATATCCGTAGTGGTATACATGGTAAAGGTAGGAGCTATGTCCAACACGACTAACTTTTTGATTGCATCTGGATGATCCAGAGCCATCCGATGTCCAACTCGGCCACCTCGGTCGTGACCTACTAAGTAAAATTGATCAAATCCTAAAGATCGCATCAATTGAACCTGATCATTTCCACTTGCTCTTTTAGAATAGGGCTCATGATTTTCATCTGTAGGAGGTGTACTGCTATCACCATATCCTCTAAGATCACTTGCCACAACGGTATATTTCTTAGCTAGTTGATCTGCTATTTTGTGCCACATAATATGAGTCTGTGGATAACCGTGTAATAAAAGCACAGGTAAGCCACTACCACCTACAGCATAGTTTATGACTATATTTTCTATTTCAGCTTTTGCTTTTTTGAAATTGGTGAACATTAAGCGAGTTGTTGTTACAAACTCGAAAGATAACGGTAAGTATTTAGAGTGTGATGTCGTTAAACTGTTCTGACCTTTTACTATTTTTTAATCAAGTGAATTGACTGTTATTCCCTTCATGTCATCAATTTTTCCCGTTACTAGCCAACCGCCAAAATCTTCTGAGACAGCCAAAAGAAGAACATTCTTGCCTTTATTAAGTGGGAGATGATATACTGAATCAAAGAAACCAATGGTCCCTAAGTATCTATAATCTCTTGATCGCCATTTGTTATTGCCTTGATAGATAGGCTTGTTATTGAGTATGACCACAACTCTATCGCTATAACCAAAGTCGAATAATTTCCATTGTTCACTTTCTGAGTCAATATCTAATTTCGCAAAAACTGTATTGCCCTCTATTTCTTGGTCATATATTTTATGTAGATGAGAGATATCTACAGCAATGTTTTCAACAATCTCAAGTGAATGTTCAAATTTTTGAGCTTTCACTAAAGATTCAATTTTTGCAGGATTGTCTAACTGACCTTCGTCAAACTTCCCAGAAAGCTGCCATTCCTGAATTATATTATCAATCCGTTTTCTCTTGTTTTTTACCTCAAAATCAACCATTTCAGTTTTAGATTCATCAATTTTTATATCAGCAAAATGCATTGGGGCAAAGCTCGTACCAAATGAAATACCTCCTTCTTTGGGTTCATTTACCAGGTCCCATGACAAATTTGGTGAATTTGAGTTGTCAAAATAAGCTTGAGCTTGATTCCCATTTACGACTACTTTTACATGAGTCCAATCGGAAAAATTGTATTCATAAGCCACAGAATATGCTTCACCGAAATAGAGCTGAAAAGCCTGAATCCCATTTATAATAGGAGAACCTTGGTTACAATCGGCCTTACCTGATAAATGAGGCCTCAAAAAGAAGGCTTCTGCAGTATTTTCAACTTGTCTGAAAAATACACCAGGGAAAGATTGCCTTTCTGTGAGGAATACATCAAACTCTATTGTTCCGTTTTTGAAATTCTTATTCTTGAGTGCTATTCGTCCATTTTGAATATATATTGAATTTTTTACTTCGTAATTTTCAACAACATAGGATTGGGCATTAATTTCCCAATTCGATGTATCTATAGGTATGATATTTTGTGCCGTGGAAGAAAGAATATTACAGAATATTGATAATATGATACTTCCTAATAAATATGTGTTTTTCATGATGAATGCTTAATTTTTAACTAGTTAGATGCCTTTTTTCAAAGAAGGTCTTTCGTTTCAAAAGTTCCACTTTTATCAAAATTTGAAAAGTAGTGCTGAACATTTAGATCCTCTGCGTTCCATTTTTCTTTTGTGAAATATAAACTTCGTCCTCAGATGATTATCTTATAAACGTCTATTCACTGAACATTGCAAACAATAATCCTCTTTATCAAATCATTTATTCAATAGCGATTTTATTACTCAATAAAAAAAGAATTTTTGAAGGGCCCAATTGGAGTTTTTGATAGTGGATACGGTGGACTTACCATTCTCAAACAGTTTCAAGAATTGCTGCCTGAATATGACTACCTCTATTTGGGTGATAATGCGAGGTCACCTTATGGAATTAGGTCTTTTGATACTATATATGAATATACTTTAGAAGCAGTAAAGTACCTTTTCAGCAGGGATTGTCACTTAATTGTTTTGGCATGTAATACGGCTTCGGCAAAAGCTCTTGTAAATGTCCAGAAGTTGGATTTGCCATTGATAGATCCTAATAGAAGAGTATTGGGAGTGATTAGACCTACAGCAGAGACTATTGGGGACTTAACTGTATCAGGCCATGTCGGAGTCTTAGCCACAGAAGGCACTGTTACTTCAGAGTCCTACCAATTGGAAATGAAAAAACTCTATCCTGAAGTGACAGTTTATCAAGAAGCGTGTCCGATGTGGGTGCCTCTAATTGAAAATGGCGAATTGGACTCAGAAGGAGCAAGGTTCTTTATCAAGAGAAACATTGATCATTTGTTATCTCATTCTATTGAAATTGATACCATTCTTTTAGGGTGTACGCACTACCCTGTACTTATTGATATTATAAAACAATACGTTCCATCACATGTGAGGGTCTTACCTCAAGGAAGTATAATTGCCCAAAGCCTAAAAGACTATTTGATAAGACATACAGAGATAGATGAAAAGTGTAATAAGAATGGAATTACTACTTTTTTAACAACTGGCTCTTCTCAAGATTTTAATAAAAGGGCTTCCTCTTTTTTAAACGAAAAGGTGAATTCTACTAGAATAGATAGTCTTATCATAGAAGAAGCTTTCATGTGAAAATATTATGATATGATTGCCGTTTATAAAAGGACTCCCTAATTGATGATTGCCGTATGAACAAAGTACTTTTTAACTCATTTCTTTTCCTCTCTATATTCATCTTCACTGAATGTAGTAGAGATAAACTGGAAGAAAGTCAGGTGGAATGTGATGAGTCCGTTACATACAATACTGTGATAAAGCCAATCATAGATGAAAGCTGTGCATACTCAGGATGCCACGACGGAGGAGCAGGTATAGGACCAGCAGATTATACACGATATGACGGTATGTTAAGACATCTCAATTCAGGATCTTTTCGGAGTCGAACAATAGATCAAAAAGATGGCCCATCCATCGGTATGCCTCCAGACATGTCTGTATATGTAGAGAGCCTCAAAGATGATCTCAGTGAAGAGGAGCTAGAGATGATCACTTGCTGGCTAGATAATGGATTTCCTGAGTAAAGCGACAGGCTAATTGTCTAGAGTTCATTAATTCAATTCTTATTCAAAGTTTTCCTGTTTAAAATTTAAAATGGTTCTGGTGATTAGGCAACTCGCATTTGGGGTTCAACAGTCCCAAACATTATAAAAAGTATTGATATTTCAAATCAAATGCAATATTTGGATTTGGAGATAAAACCGGTTACCACCCAAAAGTATGGGTGGCGATAAGGAAGATGTATCTATTTGTCATTTTACAGAATTTGCTTTTCATGCAGAAGTTTTTAATCTCAAAAAATGAAAAATATACTCTTTTGTTCGGTGGTATTTCTTTTTGGAGGGACCGCCGTATTTTGTAATTGTACCCTACTTAAAAATGACTGTTTTGCGATATCAATTATTTATGTGGACGTGCAAGCATCTATTGGAGGAGATGGTTCTTCATGGGGTACAGCATATAAATATTTGCAAGATGCTCTGGATGATGCCAGGGGACAAGCTAGTTTAATCAATACTTTTGAGATATGGATATCAGAGGGTTCCTACTATCCTGATGATGATGAAGGAGGTAACTATAGAGATAATAGCCCTGATGGGGCTTTTGAAATGATAGAGTATGTATCATTATTAGGTGGATTTAGTGGAGCCGAAACCAACAAATCTCAAAGAGACTGGGCAATGTATGAGACTATCTTAAGTGGAGATATTCAGCAAAATGGGAATCAAACACATTATTCCAAAAATGTAATTAGAAACCCTTTTAACTCACTTACTCCGCTTACACAATTTGCACTTATAAGTGGCTTTACGATTAGAGATTCAAATGGATCAAAGACTTTTTTAGATGGAGGTGCAATAAATAATTCTGATGCAAGCATAATTATTCAATTTTGCACATTCACTAATAATAGAGCTTCAGGAAAGGGAGGAGCCATTTATAACTTCAGAAGCAATTCCCAAATTATTAACTGTCTCTTTTATGATAATGAAGGTGGTCGGGGTCATTCGATATATAACCTGCAGTCTGATCCTAAAATATACAGCACTACTTTTTCAAAAAACGGAAACAACAATGAATCAAATATAGAGAATGAGAATAATAGTAATTTGGAAATAGAGAATAGTATACTTTGGGATAATGGAATCGAAATAAATCCAGATGCTACTTCCACGGAGATAGTAACTTCATGTATTGTCTAGGGTGGATTTATTGGCAACAATGTTTTGGCTGAAGATCCACAATTTATAGATACAGCTAACTATGATTTTAGACTTAACCCGAATTCACCAGCCATTGATACAGGCTCCTCTACTCCAGTTTCATTTGACCTAAACCATTCATCCAGATTTTCTAATGATTATTTATATTTAGGTGCATTTGAGAGCCAAATTGGGAGGGTTTATGTAGACAAAACTAGGTCGCTAGGAGGAGATGGGACATCATGGGGAGATGCTTTCAGATATTTGCAAGATTGCATACTTGAAGCCGATCAGATATTAGTAGGATTTGATCAAGTGCAGGTTTGGGTAGCTGATGGAACGTATTATGCTGATGATGATGAGGGAGGCAATGTTACAGATGATGATAGAGAGGCTCTTTTTGGTTTTTTGAAAATATAGGAGTCTATGGCGGCTTCACAGGATTTGAGACCTATTTTAAGGAAAGGGATTGGGAGAACAATCTAACAATTCTATAAGGGGATATAGATCAGGATGATATCTCAGGAGATAGCTTGATGAATTCTTATCACATTTTTGGCCGGTTGCCGTCTGGGATTCCAAATGACCCAGAAGTTCCTTCATCCGCAATATTAGATGGATTTGTTCTTACAGGAGGTCGTGCTGATGGAAGTGGTGCTCATATTCATGGCGCTGGAATATATTTATGGAATTGTTCGCCTACAATTCGAAATTGTACTTTAGAATATAATTATTCAGTCAGTTCAGGAGGGGCTTTATATTCAATTTCTAAGCCTAGATTTAACAATTGTACATTTAGATATAATAGATCGAATACCGGGACAGGAGGTGCCATTCATACTTTTAGAGATCGTGTGCAAAATTCTAATTTTTATAACAACAAAGGCCCCTCTGGTGGGGCAATATCAATAAGTAATAACGCTACTCTTCTAAATAGCACATTTTGGAATAACCATGCATTTTCGGGACAGGGAGGATCTATTAGTGTTATAAGTGGTACGCCTATCATTGCAAATTGTACTTTTTCTGCTAATGAATCGGCTCAATGTGGTGGAGCAATTTATGGTTCCTTGAATAGCTTCTCTCGATTGTATAATTGTATTATTTGGAATAATAAAAGCCTCTTCGATGAAATTTGTGGCACTATTGATTCTGTGAAAAATTGTATTGTAGAAGGTGGATATGAGGACGGTATTTATATTTTCGAATTTTACCCTGAATTTGTAGATAGCGGAGCTTTTGATTTTAGAATAGAACCCTGCTCAGAAGCTATTGATCTCGGAATAAACAGTTATAGCAGTTCAAACTACGATGTAGTAGGTGCAAATAGGACTATTAATAATGACATTGATTTAGGGGCATTTGAACATCAAAGTCCAAAGCAAATAGTATATGTTGAATCTGCTGCTAACGGACTTAACAATGGTAAGAATTGGGATGATGCCTATTTTTATTTACAAGATGCTTTAACCAGTGAATCCATAGGGGCTTGTTCTGAAATTTGGGTAGCACAGGGCACTTATTATCCTGATGAGGGAGTAGGGCAAAGCGATAATGATAAAAGCTCGAGCTTTATCATAAAAAAAGATATCCAAATATATGGTGGGTTCGTAGGAACAGAGACAATGCGAGATATGCGCAACTGGGATGAAAATAAAACCACACTATCTGGTGATATCGACAAAAATGATATGATGGGAGATACTTCTTCTAATGCATATAATGTGGTAAAGTCTTCAGGAAGTCCCAACTTAATAGAACTAACACGAATAGATGGAGTGGCTATTAGGTCAGGATATGCCTATGGTGGTGGTCTAGATGAAAAACAAGGAGCAGGGGCCAATATGGACTATGGGAATCCAACATTCGCTAATTGCATTTTTGAACACAATATAGCTGAATCAGATGGTGGAGGTTATTTTGGAAGAGTTGCTCAGTTTTTTAAATGCACTTTTAGATCAAACTCAGCCGAGAATGGAGGAGGAATTACAACGCAGGGTAATTCAATTATAGAGAATTGTTCTTTTAATAAGAATAGAGCAATTTTAAATGGAGGAGCTTTGTACACCAATTTTTCATCAGCTCAAGTCGATAATTGCGTTTTTGATGAAAATGAAGCTTTAGGAGTTGGAGGGGCAGTGTACAACAGCACTGTAGGTGTTTCACAATTTTACAATTGTCTATTTTACAAAAACGAGGCACAGGGAGGGAATGCGGTGAGGAATAGTTCACACAATGATTCTGAATTTATCAATTGTACATTTGCCCTAAATGACAGCTCTGGAGGAACAACCTTTTCGTCTAATGGCGGTTCGCCAAAAATATACAATAGCATTTTTTGGAACTATGACACTGAAATAAGTCATACTGGATCTGAGTCAACTACAGTCATTAACTCGATTGTTAGAGGTGGATTTGCTGGGGGTTCAAGCATCATGGATATATATCCTGAATTTCAAGACACGTCAAATCATAACTTTACATTGAAGTTATGCTCAGCTGCTATCGATAAAGGAGAAGATGATTACAATTCTAAGGACACCGACCTTGCCAATAATCTCCGAAAACATGATGCAGGTGTGCCTGTAGTAAGTGATAGAATTGACATCGGTGCATATGAATACCAAGGTTCCTATTCTTCTAATTGTTGCCCTGTTTTTTTAGAATTATCAGGGACAATAGTTGCTGGTTCATATGAGGCGTCCTCATACATCTCTTGTAATGGCACAGTTCGAAGCGGGAATAGCGTGATATTTAGCGCTCCAGATAGTGTAATAATGAAACAAAGCTTTCAAGTACAAAGTGCTGGTATTTATGAAGTCAATAATGTAGGATGTAATCCATAACGAATTTCCTTTGCGAAAAGCTTTGATCTCTGTATAGGGAAGAAATAGAATAAATCTACGCTTCCACTACTACTGCATTTGCATCCTCATGCCATGCATTAATTAAATGTTTGTATCTATCGTTTACTACACTCCTCTTAGTTTTGAGAGTTGGAGTTAGCATTCCATTTTCTACAGAGAAAGGTTCCTTGATCAATACCAATGTGGATACTTTTTTGTAGTTGTCTAGCTGTTCATTAGCGGTTGCCAAAGTTTGGTTCAGACTTTCTTGTATAGCTTCTTGACTTTTATTTCTTCCAATATCAGAAAGAGAAACCAATGCAATAGGCTGAGGCAAGCCAATTCCTAATAGACATATCTGCTCGATATCGTCATTCCCTTGAAATTTA
>DKPS01000129.1:2742-2953 GCA_002471345.1 Saprospiraceae bacterium UBA7328 | reverse complement strand
TATGAAGATTCAAAGCGTTAGCCTTTCTGAAAAATCAGACATTTTTAATTAACAACCCTTTCTCTAAAAATGGAGATTAATAGAAATTCTAGTTCAGTATTAAGCTAAGGCAATATAGAAACCCAATTAATGTAAAGAATGCAAATGCAAGTATTATTTAATATGCTAGGGGAATTTGGGAAACTTCTCAAAATTTGGAGGTCTTTTTTCT
>DKPS01000129.1:0-2435 GCA_002471345.1 Saprospiraceae bacterium UBA7328 | reverse complement strand
CAAAATTTGGAGGTCTTTTTTCTAAAAATGCATCTCTTCCTTCTTTCGCCTCATCAGTCATATAGCCAAGACGTGTTGCCTCACCGGCAAAAAGTTGTTGACCTACTAATCCATCGTCAATCATATTAAAAGCAAATTTTAACATTTTTATAGCTGTAGGACTTTTTTTCATAATCTCTTGTGACCATTCATAGGCCGTTTCTTCTAGGTCTTCATGTGGAATAACAGCATTTACCATCCCCATCTCAAATGCCTCTTGAGCAGAATAACTTTTTCCTAAAAAGAATATTTCTCTTGCTCTTTTTTGCCCTACTTGTCGCGCTAAATAAGCAGATCCATAACCGGCATCGTAACTGGCCACATCGGCATCCGTTTGTTTGAAAATACCGTGTTCCTTACTAGCTAATGTCATGTCACAAACAACATGAAGGCTATGCCCACCACCTACGGCCCAACCAGGTACGACTGCAATTACTACTTTATTCATGAACCTTATCATTCTTTGCACTTCTAATATATGAAGCCTGCCTACACCATCTGTGCCTTCATACCCTCTTTCGCCTCTGGCTCTTTGATCACCTCCCGAGCAAAAGGCCCAACCTCCATCCTTTGGTGAAGGTCCTTCGCCTGATAGCAGTATAACTCCAACACTTGGATCTAGCCTTGCATCTGTAAATGCATCAAGAAGTTCATTTACCGTATGAGGTCTAAATGCATTTCTTACTTCGGGTCTGTTAAAGGCGATACGGGCCGTACCATTTCTTTTTTTGTAAGTTATATCTTTAAAATTCTTGGCCGTTTTCCAATCAGTCATTTTTTTTTGTTTCAAATTTTATTTAATAGTTCTGCGGCTTGTTCGAGGGTTTTGTCTTTCTTGGCAAAGCACAATCGTATCATTTTATCATTGGTCTTTTTAGATTTGAATGGGGATAGTGGAATCGAAGCAACTCTATACTTAGAAGTAAGATGTAATGAAAAAGTTATGTCATCTTCATCAGATATTTCAGAGTAATCAAATAATTGAAAGTAAGTTCCCTCTGATTTTACAGGCTTAAGCTTAGATTTATCTAGTAATTTATTAAGATAATCTCTTTTTTCTTGAAAGAATGTCGGTAGCCCTAAATACTTAGACTCATCTTTTAAATAATCATTGATGCCATATTGTACAAACGAATTTGCAGAATATACATTCCATTGATGAACCTTTCTGAATTCAGCCATTAATTTAGGTGATCCAACAGCATATCCTATTTTCCAACCTGTGGCATGAAAGGTTTTCCCAAAAGAAAACACTGAAATAGATTGATTGTAAATATTAGGGTACTTCAAAACACTTTGATGTTGAATATCATCGTAGATGAGATGTTCATAGACTTCATCACTAAGTACTACTATATCCCGTTGATTTATTATGGCTTCAAGGGCTTTCATGTCGGTTTTGGCAAATGTCTTCCCAATAGGATTATGGGGAGTATTAATGATAATCATTGAAGTTTTAGATGAAACTAAACTGTCTAGTTCATCCCAATCTATTTTATAGTCTGGGCCAGATAAACCATATGGAATACATTTAGCCTTTACCAATTCTATTGTAGGTTTATAACAATCATATGCTGGTTCGATTATGATTACCTCGTCACCTTCATGTACTAATGCTGTTATGGCGGTGAAGATGGCCTGTGTTGCACCTGCCGTTATAGTGATTTCTGTCTGTGGATCTACGTAGTGGTCATAAAGTTTATTGATCTTTTTTGATAAAGCCTCTCTTAATTCAAAAAGCCCTGCCATGGGGCAGTATTGATTTTTCTGATTGTTTAGATGGTGCGAGATTCGCGATCTTAGTACAGGATCGCAGTCAAAATCAGGAAATCCCTGACCTAAATTTATTGCATTGTGTTTTGCCGCTAAAGCTGACATTCTCGAGAATATGGAAATTCCACCTTCTGGAAGTTTTGATCTTAGTCTCATAAGTATTCAAACATACTAAACCAGAAGTAAATAAATATGTTTTCAATATTAGAGTGAGAATCAATCATTAATCAAACTAGAATAATTTTATCTCACATTGAAAAGTAATAATATTGCATAAGAGAAATATTGAATATTCATGATAGCTACTATTAGCCAAGAAAAAGAATCAGTTTTAGATAGAATAGAGGATGCTATATCTGATATCAAAGCAGGTAAAGTAGTTATAGTTGTAGACGATGAGGACAGGGAAAATGAAGGGGACTTCATCTGTGCGGCTGAATGCATCACTCCAGATATAGTTAATTTCATGGTCACACATGGACGAGGTTTAGTCTGCGCCCCATTGACCGAAGAAAGAGCTAAAGAGTTGAACCTTCAAATGATGGTAAATGACAATACAGATCCACATAAAACTGCATTTACTGTAAGTATAGATTATAAGCACAAAGGATGTACAACAGGTA
>DKPS01000187.1 GCA_002471345.1 Saprospiraceae bacterium UBA7328 | reverse complement strand
AAATCTAACTTATGGACTAATTACAGATACCCCAAAAATAGCAAAGCCAAGCATAATGACTGCAGGAATTGTTGTGATTATGGCTTCTTTTGACATGTTCTATCTATCTCATACCTCTATTTTTTCTTACTCTTCCAAGAATAAGAGTTGTAAACTGTTTCAGGAACTAATTGTTTGAATGGTTGAGAACCTCCATCATACCATTTTGTAAAGAATTCGTAAAGGTGAAGCCTTAGAGACTGTATGTAAACAATCAAACCTTCAATCATCATAATTCCAATCTGTCCTCCAATAATGAGTACCATGGCCATTGGCGAACTAAGTCCTCCCAATGATTCAAAGGCCTGGTTAACTGTAAGCAATAAAGCTGCATGTACTAAAAGCATAATTCCTATTCGGGCATAACTAATTGAATGCGCTAGACATTCAATGGTTTTTCCAAGTAAAACTTCCATAATTACACTTACCATATCTCCACCATCTTCTGGATGTTTTTTGTTATGTTTTATTCCACCTATAATCATCAATACAACGCATGCAAGTATGAGAATGACTGAAACTCTAACAACTATCCATACAACTGCCCATTCTCCAACAAGTACAGAAACCCAAGGAACAGCTTCTGTGTGAATTTTGGAATACATATTCATTACATCATATCCAGAACCTATTGCCCCCATCATTACTCCGAAAACTCCTAACCACATGAACAAATTTGGAATAGCTTCAAAGATCAATGTATTCTTGTCTTTCTTTTTTGCATAGTTACGAATTCGCAAAAGGAAAGCCCATCCTAGATGAATAACTCCTATGAATAATGAAACTTTTAGAATCATAATTACTTGATCAAATGTTAATTGTGCTACACTGATAGATCCTATCAACCATGAAATTGAATGAAGTGGACCACCTTCATGTAATAGCATTTCAAAGCCTACAAAATGTTCTAAATGAAAACCAAATACTTCTCCTTGGAATACTCCAGCAAGCGCACCTGCCCCACCAGATATTGCAAGTAACATTCCCCATCTTGATAAATTTCCTTGTCCTTTGAATTTGAATAATAATCCTAATCCCATTAATAATAATCCATGACCTACGTCTGCAAACATTAATCCATAAAATATTGGCCACATGAGTGCTACCATCCAAGTTGGATCAAATTCTCCTTTTTTGGGAATTCCCTGACTATTAGTAATTACTTCAAAAGTTTTAACCCATCTTGGATTATCTAAATAAACTGGAAGTTCTGCAAGTGTATCTTTATCTTTTACTTCTTCAGTTATTGATGTCCATTGACTTGTTACTTCTTTGAATTTTTTTTCCATTTTCTTTGGAATATAGCCTTGAATGACTGCAAAATTTTTGGTACCACCTGGTTTACGTAATGTTTCAAGAACTTCTTTTGCTACTAATGCATTTTCATGCATTGTTAAAATATCACCACGAATTTTTTTTGTAATAGAAGATAATTCTTTAGAAATTGTTTTTTGTTTTTCTGTTAGTTCTTTTATCTTTGATTCTGCCAAAGAATAGGCTTCATTTGGAATTTGAGGAAATTCTTTAGGTATCATAAATGGATTAGAATTAAGGGCTCTCATAGTTTTAAGAATTTTATCAGAATCATCATTATCAGAAATTATTATGATAGCTGATTTTTCTTTAGATTCTAAATCATATTTGAAAATTGGTATTCCTTCTAATGTTCTTTCAATTTCACCATAATCAGAGGAATTAATGATAAATAGATTTGAATAGAAATATTTTGTAGAACCAAAACCAGTTAAATCAATTTTAAGATTATTTGCAACTTCTAACGTTTCTTTTAATGCTTTGAATTCTTCTAAAGAATGATTAATTTTTACATTCTCTTCTAATGATTTTGCTGCATTAGTAAGAAATTCTGGAACTTGTTCCAGTTCACTAATTATATTTTCAATTTCATCAACATCATATTTTTTCTTTTTAATTACAGTACCTTTGAAAAGTATCTCCATAATTCCAACTCGTAGAGGAATATTCAGTCCTTTTATGACATCCTCAATAAATTGGAATGATTTTTGTGCGCGTAAAAGAAGATCATCAATTTCAGGAGTGACTGTTTCATTATTCATCTCCATTTTATGAAACCATTCAAACTCAGTAAGACGTGATATGAGACTTGGCGACTCTGTTCTTGGAAGTATGACGCTTCCCATTAAAAGATCTGCAACAGCCACAATTTAGACGCCAGTCATTACATTATAATATCTTTCCGTGTTTTTGATTTATTTTTTATTTTTTTAGAATTAGTTGTATTTTTCCCAAACATTAAAATCTACATTCTATTGGCTTCAACATATCTTGGGATCAAATTCAACAATGGAGCAGACTATTGACAAAATTCTCAATAAATCTGAGAAACAGGTACTATCTGATCTCAAAGATGCAGGATTAAACTTTAAACAAAATCTTGATGATTCTCTCGCTACATTAGAATCTGAATATGATAAAATTCTTTCAGATGGTAAAAAAGAGGCAGATAAAATTGAAAAACAAATCATTGGTGGTTCTGATATTGAAGCCAGAAATAAACAACTTTTAGCATTAGAAGCATCAGTTGATCGGGTGTTCACAACAGCATTAGAACAAATTACAAATTCTGATCGTAATAGTAATTACTCAAATCTCATTAATTCTCTTTTGCAAGAATCAACCCAAATTTTGGGAACTACTGAAGTTACAGTATTTACAAATGCTAAAGACAAGGATGTAGTTCAATCATCTCTATCTAACTTTTCAGGATCTGAACTTTCTTCTGAAATGATTGATTGTATTGGTGGTGTTAAAATT
>DKPS01000197.1:2537-4426 GCA_002471345.1 Saprospiraceae bacterium UBA7328 | reverse complement strand
CTCACTCTTCACCTACTATTATACAGAAAGCTGGTATGTTTGTCAAGACAATTCTTCACTTTTTTTCATTATTTTCCAACTAAAATGTTCATCAGAATCGTTCCATCTATCAATCCAGCGCCAATCTCCATCTGGTGTTTTGACACTAAACATTGATTCTTTTATTCCTATCACTTCTGCTATATCGCCATGTTGATGAACACGATTTTTTCCGTGTCTAGTTTTAGGTATCAGCTTTATCGTATCTCCAATTTCCATTATCTTTCTCGCTTATCTAATAATATCTAAAGTTTCTATATTACTTGAGTTCCAATATTCCAAGTCTTTTCGTATTCTACCTTCCGCTCTAAGTTTTTCCCATCTTTTTTGTGCTTTCTTTTTCCACCAAGAAATCAAATTGTCAAAAGAGTAACTATCGTAATTAGGTTTTTTGATAAGTTTATCTGTTTTCCCAAAAATATAATCTTTAGTATTAGCAAATCCATAGTCAGAAATGTAGTAACGTTTCTGTGTAGTGATTGCCATTTTTTCTTTAAGCAATTCTGAAAACTCAGCATGCTTCGTAGAGTCGTATTCTTTCAAATTATTTTTTAAGATAGAATATATTTTATCTTGTGTCCTCATCTTTACACTTGTAGGAAGTTTTTTATCTGTTTTGTAAAGTGGGCCACCATTTTTTTCGACAAGAAAATTTCTTGTATCTTTATATAATTCATCTGGAAGATTTAAAAGCAGTTTACTTATGGTATCACCCTTATGACGCATAAAAGGTTTTAGTCCATCATACTGACTTATATTTTTAATCGAACCATATAATGATGTCGTTTCAAAAAACAATGCTTCCATGTCATCATATTTGTTGTTTACAAATTCTCTCACTTCATGACAAACACAAATTAATGCAATTAATTTTCCCCCAAGACAATTAAATCCAAATGGTTGAGCAGGAACGATATTGAAACCATTTACAAAATGTTTATTGGCAAGGTCTAATGGAGTTTTCTTGACTCCAAAATAATCGTTTCTTGGTCGAATGTTTATTACAGGAGAACCTAATTTTAGAAATCCCACATACTTGCCAGTAGTTTTTTCTCTGACACAAAATCGTATTGAACGACCAACGTTAGCATCGACATTAAATGAAGCAGTAATTTCTAAAAGGTTAGTATAGTCTCTACCTAAAATTTTACCCTCTTCTGCTTTATCGGAAGTAGCAACAAGTTCAAACTCCATATCTTCTGGAGCGAGTTCGGGAAAATTGAATAAATCATTTTCGGGGCCCACACCAAAAAGAGAAAGTGAAGAAGGCAGATTCTCTAATCGTTTTTTCTTCTTATAACGATAGTATGTTTCAATGTCGTTAAAAGTAGAATAATGATCATTGACCTTATCCACTATATCAAACGTTTCTTCTTTGGTTAATTTTAAATAATCTATCATAATTATTGCATCACTATCCATGCCCATAACAAAATCACACAGGCAAATGTTATAAAGGCAAAAACTCCACCTAATAATTCTATCATATCAATTTCCTTTCTCGACAATATTAAGTACATATAAAAAATACCAATTCCACTTGTCGAAAAAACTGATATACGAATAAACGACAAGCATTAAAATTGTAATTTTTATACTATACCTATAAACTAACATAATGTAATTTCATTGTTAAAGAGTGAATGTCATGGCGACTTAGCGTTCCTTTTTTCTTACCCACTCTCTTACCAGCGGGGCGACCATTTCCATGAGCCGGGCGGTATTCACCTCATTCTTCCCTCACTCTTTTTCTAAAATAATTTCGTGTACATTCCAGTATGTTTCTCAAACACCTCAACTAACTGGTCATTGAAAATATTGTTGTATTCGGTAACTGACCTTTCGCCACC
>DKPS01000197.1:1982-2152 GCA_002471345.1 Saprospiraceae bacterium UBA7328 | reverse complement strand
AGTAATTTTCAAGTAGTTGGAACTGGTTTTGTTTCGACCAATTCTCATCGACAAAGCATCACCACAATCGACAAAGTTTTTAGCCCCTGTCATCGTAGCAAACTTGTTACCACCTAATTGTTCCAGAATTGTTTTCGCTACACTCATAATATATTCTCATTAGGGTTATT
>DKPS01000197.1:0-1634 GCA_002471345.1 Saprospiraceae bacterium UBA7328 | reverse complement strand
CACTCTTCACCTACTATTATACAGCATTACGATACCTTTGTCAAGACAAATCGTATCTTTTTTTAAAAATTTTCTTCAAGTACTATACAATCCGCCACTTTATTTGGGATTGATACATAATCCTTGTGGGTTGATTCTTTCTCACAGAGAGTCAGTTCTCTCATGAGTTCATTGTTTGCTCCCACCAGATAATCAATTCGCTTGAGGTATTTTTCTGTTGCCTCTTGTAATTTCTTTTCAAAAAATACGTTCTTTTCTTGAAAAATCTCTTCTTCTATTTGTTGTCTTATGATTTCTTCGTGATGTTGATGTTTTGTCTTGATTCTTTTTTTCATAATATTATTTTACATTAATAGGTTTTCCCAAAAGGGATATAGGCCGACCAATCACTCGGCACATTTCATAGATGCTCACAACTTTCTCCATAGCGTTCCATACTCAGAGATAATTTCAAAACCATCGTCATCTTCCTCAAACTCTTCGCTGTCATCATAGAATCCTTCTGGAAGTTCTCCATCGATGTCAGTCATACAAAAAACGACTTCGGTTTCATCCTCATCATTGACTGCCATAAATGGTCTAGACAATAATCTGCTTAGTTCTATTTTCATGTTGAATGTTCCTGTTTGAATTTGGAGCTGGTGAGACGATTTGAACGCCCGACCTGAAGCTTACAAAGCTACTGCTCTACCAACTGAGCTACACCAGCAAATAATATTTTAAAATGTTATACCAAGTTCTACTTGAATCTCTTTCCATCTTCCAAGAAATGCTACAAGCAATCCCTTCTCTCGGCCATATGCTTCTATCTCAAATGGCTGCTCAAAATATTCAAGTAGGTTGTTCGGTTGGTAAAGATTTTTCTTGAACACGAAACCATTATGAACTGGTTTCAATTCGCCTAGCACATATTGTTTTACATGGACTAGTTCGTGAGCAAGTGTCTTTAGAATATCGTGCCCCCATTCGGTTTCAGTTCGTTCTCTTGAATAATCATCTTCTTTAGCACGATGAGGGTCTATTATAATTTTAAATTCTCTAGGTCTTTTTGGATTAGCATGCTCAGATATCATCGCTTCACCATTCTCTGAATGATGTCTCAAATGAATATTGAGTGTGATGTTATTTCGCAAGCGCTTAGATGGAACGAGTCTGGACATAACAAACTCGCCCATAGCATATACTGCTGTACGAAATCCAGTATCAATATTTCTAGCGTGTAGATTAATATTCATAGTAAAGGTATTTAGGAAAAAATTTTACAATTTATCCAATTCCTGTCCATCTCACAGAATCGACACCCTTTCCACTAAGAACGTTACCTCTGGCAAAGTTTCTAGCAGGAGCATTCCACCCTGCGGCCTTCAACATATCACCTTCCAGAAATTTCTTATCTCCGGCCTTGGCGATAAAACCACAAACTGACCTTGAACCACGCTTATCTGAAATAATTTTCCAGTAACGGCGTCCTTCAGTAATTTTCAGACCTTCACAGTAATCTCTTTCCATTTCTTTTTTGACATCGGAATAGCCTACGTATGAGTCAGGCCGTGCACACTTATTAGACCATCTCATATAATCTTCTCTCATCGCTTCTAGAACTTTTTCAATTTCACTTCTCATAATATATCTCA
>DKPS01000265.1:38288-38936 GCA_002471345.1 Saprospiraceae bacterium UBA7328 | reverse complement strand
CTGTTTAACCCAATATTCTGACCTCTTGATGGTAATGGGCAGTACTGAGCACTAACAATCCCTAAGCCCCCAACTAAAAAGACTAAAAAGGCAAATATTTTCTTTTTCATAATACAAGTGATTTGGTGATAATTACCAATTACACTTTAATAACCCTATTAAAGTTCTGTGGATTCCAAATAATCCAAAATTTAGAATTGTTTAACTTTTGGGCAATAAGGCATCGCAATAGGTTAATTTAGACTAAATACTTGCTTGTTTCTAAACAATTTAGACTGACCTGACTTTCAGGTTAGATCATTTCATTTCTGAAACCCTCCTGAATTATGTGAGCCAGCCATGTATAGATTATATTCTACCCAATTGGTAAACAAACTGCTGTTTATCAATCGAATAAGTCATATTCTGAGTAAAGAGGCCTCTCTTTTGTATTCCTCACTTCGTTCTGGCTATGCTCAAACTAGCCTTCATATTATTAAGCGCTGTTTCCCATTTCACAATGCTCACTGCATCTTCATGAGTTGAGGCAGCTTCCTGGGTAGCTTCTCTGATTTGTGCTGCCCATAGATCAAGGAGCGGGCTCACTTCTTCTTCTGCAAAAGGTCCATTTTTAAAATCTTCCTTAATTGCTAAATATTCATCTTCAAA
>DKPS01000265.1:37688-37986 GCA_002471345.1 Saprospiraceae bacterium UBA7328 | reverse complement strand
AATTGCTAAATATTCATCTTCAAATAATGTCCACGCATATATGAGTTTATCACATGCAGCAGATTTTTGCATAAGATTAAATCTTCCATAACTAAAAGGTTCGCAGTTACTTGAGGTCTCCCCCCAACTATCAGCTATCGGGGTAACTGGATTATTATCCAAAATGATATTTTCAAAAGCATTGTCTAAATCCCAAGGAATGAGATGCATTGTTCTTTCAGTAGGTTCTTCATACCAATAAAAATTATGAGGAGAGCAATCAGAACTACTTATCTCACCATCACAATACCAATGAAAA
>DKPS01000265.1:0-37390 GCA_002471345.1 Saprospiraceae bacterium UBA7328 | reverse complement strand
CACCATCACAATACCAATGAAAAGGCCCGTCATCTGCTCTGATTGTTCTGTCAACGACCGCATAAGCAATAATCTCGTCTACATTCATCCATCGTCCTACTAATGCTTTAAGTGAATCCTCAGATGCACTTTGTATTGCTCTAGCAAAAGACTCTATCATTTCCGATGTAGGATCTTCATCTTCATTTGTTTTTAAAGATGCTAGATAGTCAGCAGACCGAAAAGGACTTCCACTGGAATGAAGGGGCCATATTTCTTTATATAAATTGCCTTTCCCATTGTCAAAATTCTGACGAGTGAATCGACCATCTATCTGTTCTACCATGGCAAACACACCAACGAACACCCCATTTACTAAAAGTTTAGCATGTACTGATCTTGGAGCAGGCACATCCATCTCTCTGAATAGATGATAACCTAATCGGTATCTCATTTGTGAATCATCTAAGTTCTGAGAATGAAATTGTAGTTTTTTTAACCCATAAAATTTGTCATCACTATCATTCCAATTTACTTTCACCTTCATAGACAGCTTGGTACAAGTTTTCCTTCCAGATGGATTTGACCAATCTGATCCGGATACACAGCCTACATATGCTCCAATTGATCCTTTATACCTGATTCCAATTGGGCTCAAAGTTTCTCCCTCAAATGTGAGGCTTCCTTCGACATATTTTTCCGCTGTAGGGTCATTGTCCAATTTTTCTAAATTTCCGTCAGGCAGATTAAGCTCAAAAGTGTGAAGCTTACTCTGGTCGTATATATAATCTGATTTGAGATTTAAATAATTTTCGTTACCAGTTGGAATTACTACTGAAACTTCATTAGGATTAGGCTGAGGATCACCTGGATCATTTCCACCAGGTTCAGATTCTGAACATGATACTACTGCAATCAAGACAGACAAAATTAAAACTCTGTGCATTGCGCTAAATCCTCTATTTTCCATTAATAAAATTTTGACGAATAAATATTCGAAATATACTTTCAATTGGCATAATGTAAATTCAACAATTATGAAATGCTTTTAAAGATTTGACAAAGGGTCTTACTAATATTCTGCTGAATCTATCAGAATGACCGAAATATTAAATCATTCAATCCAATGGTTATACTTAAACAAGTCTACTTTACTTTTTTAAAGTGCTAAGAAACATCTTCATCATTTCGGCTATCATTGGATCTTCTCCAAACTTACAGAATTCTTGAACATGACTTTCTACATCAATGTCCACTCGGTTTAAGAGTTCTCTTCTCAGGTATTTTTTAGACATTTTGAACACTGGTGCATAGACTCCAATCTGCTTTTCTAAATGTTTTTCAGCTTTATTGAGAACCTCTTCTACGTCAGCAGATTCGTTTACTAATCCTACTTTCACTGCGTCGTCACTATGGTATAACTGAGCATTTTGAACAGCAACCCAAGCCTCTTTTTCTCCCATATGGTATGCATAAATATCACAAAGCAACTCAGGTATGAGCAAAGACATTTTGAATTCATGCATACCTATGACATGTTTGGGTCCTCTGCCCATTATTCGATAATCTGTAGTTAATGCCAAAATGGTGCCTCCAGCTGGTGCATATCCAGTTATAGCACCTATCAAAGGTTTAGAAAACCGAATCATATCTCGCAATGTAGTTAGGGCAATCCTCCAATATTCGGCATATTCTTCTTTGGACAACTGTGCGATATGCATAATGTCTAGACCAGCACTGAAACAATGTGGTCGGCCCGAAAGGATTGCTCCCATTATTTTGTCATCAGAATCTAGAGTTCTGAAAGTATCTCCAAGGTCTCGCCATAAATCTGTATTTAGAGCATTTACTTTGCCTTGATCCATTTCTACAATGGCATAATTTTTTTTCCTAATGACATTTAAAGTGGACATAAATTTTGATTTTAAGATCAGTATCGAATATCCTTAAAAAATAGATACGGCTATTATAAACTGGTTTACTAAAATATAATACTATGACTTTTTAAAAAAAGAAGAAATGGCTTGTTCATACTGATAGGCTGACATGAACTGATCTAGTTGAGAAATATTTTAAGAGGAAATTTTTAACACCCATCCCCTATCATAGCAATCTTCATTTAGAAGATTTGGAAAATGATCTAGAGCATCATTTATGGCTATCACTTTACCTCCTATTGGTAGGAGTATTTCAGATGTTGTTTTATCAGATTCTATCTCACACAGAAGCATATTTTGAATTAACTCTTTTCCATTTTCTGGTAAATCATGCAATGCGGTGATATTACCAATAACACTTTGTGCCCAGTCTGTGATACCAATTACCAAATGCTTATCTTGCTTTTTAACCCATGTGTCTAGATCAGAATGATAAAATGCTTCGTAATCAACTATTCTCATAGATCAAGCACTCCTAATATAATTGGGCATAGCACTTACAGGAAGAGCCTTCTTTTCATTATAGTCCATTTTGTAATAAAGGTTTTTACTGCCATTGGTAATCCAGAGGAAGTCTGCTTGCAGCGTTTTGTTGTATTGAGCAATCTGCATAGCGACATGTTCTGAAATATTGCTTTCAGGTGCTTTACATTCTATGAGGATAAGAGGATGCGCATTATTATTATACACTACAATGTCAAACCTTTTTTTTAGACCGTCAACAATGAGCTGACGTTCTACTCCTATTCTTTTTAGAGGATAATTCAAAGTACGGCTGAGGTGAGTAAGAACGAGTTGGCGTACAAATTCTTCAGGTTGCAATACATACCACTTCTTTCTAATAGGGTCAAAAATCTTTTGTCGATCATCTCTGAATTCGACCCTTAGATGTGTTTTATAACTTAGTAGATCTATTTCCTTAGGTATCAGCATAAATGGCACCTTCTGGCTTTTGTGTGCCTGCCCCCAATATAGACTGTCTGATGGATTTAAGTACAGATTTTCTGTCAGAAAATATTTTACCACTTTCAAAGTTTTGAACCTGTATACCAATTTTCATCAAAGATTCAACTACATTTTGATGCCATATCATGTTGTCCGTATCTATATTTCCAATGAATCCATTTTCTATCCAAAGAAAGAATTCTACTTCTGCATTGATTATAGCTTCAGTAACTCCTTCGATCGAAGTGATATTTCTATGAAGACATTTGATGCCTTGCGGGATAAATTGCATACTTACCAATTCTTCCATTTCATCTGAAAGACACGAAATGATGCTAGCATCTCGCATTTGATAGATGCTGACCTCAGAAACAACACTCATTAATAGTTTGGCTACTCTTACGGCATCTTCATATCGCTCTGTTACAGCAATGGACTTAAGGTGGTTTATCTTTTTGAAATCTTCTATTTGAAATTGGAAAGATTGAGGATCATCAATTTTGTGACTTATGTCCACTGAGAGCACACTTTTAGATTCACTGACTACTTCGGTATCCAAGGCAATGATCTTATTCCACTTAGTCTCATCTAAATTTGTTTTAATAACATTATAATCCTTTTCCGTGGTAACCAAAATTGGAAAAAACGAAGTAAAGGTTTCTTGGTTCCTAACAAAAAGATCAAAAACTCCATTCTTAGCATTCTCATTCTTAATTAATTGCTGAAAAGCAAATCCATCTTCTTTTTTGAATCGATTTACTTGTTTTGATCTATCTTCCCAGATGTTGATATGAATACTATCAAGAATACTTTTGTTTAATTCTCCTTTCTTATTTCTAAGATGTTTAACATCATCTCCTATACCTAAAATCTGAGGATCAAAATGATCAAACAAACATTTTGTGAGAAGAGCTTTAGCCACAGTGGGTTTCCATGCTTCCGATTTAAATGATAAGTCGTTAAGCACTATATCCACTTGATTTTTTTGCAAAGAAGCCCTCCATTCAAAATAATCAGGATGTGACTCAAGAAAAACAATGCAACGATATAATTCACTTTGGATCTCTTGAATTAATTCTAATTTATTTTCAAAATTCAAGGCATTATTCACCTGTTTTTTTTGCAACAATTCCGAACTATTCAGCTCCTCCACAAAAGTATTAAACCTCTTGTCCAATATTGTAAGTGCTTGATTTTGAATATTATACGGACCTAACCTTCTTAACTTTTCGTCAATTCTCTTTCCTATATTGATCTTAAAATCTTCTGTAGCTAATAATAAGTCTGAGATAATTTCCCCAAATTTTG
Source organism: Saprospiraceae bacterium UBA7328 (assembly GCA_002471345.1). Classification (GTDB taxonomy): domain Bacteria; phylum Bacteroidota; class Bacteroidia; order Chitinophagales; family Saprospiraceae; genus UBA7328. Next base: position 33,221 of record DKPS01000265.1, on the reverse strand, counting down.
CAACAGTCCATCTTGATCTATTAGTATTAGGCCAAGTCACATCAATGAATTTTTGCCTCTGTAACTGTTGCTCAAGTTCCTCTAATAAACTCTCAATTGAATGATACTCTAAAACAGAGCAAACCTCTTCAAAAGGGCGATTTTTATTTTCTGAGTCATTCCCACGCGCATTTAATCGAAAAGCATGCTTTTCTAAAAGCTGAACTAACTTGGTCACTTTTCCATAAGTATCATAGACTTCTTGAGCTATTTCGGATCTGAGTAGATTGAATTGATTCTTTATTGATAAACCTATTTCCTCTAATTCTTCTTTTCGGGATGTTAACTCATCTAATAAGGATTCTAGATCAAATGATGGACTGTATACATCCGTATGAAATGGGGACAATTCATGCAGAAGTACATAATCTGATTTAAAATCACTCTCTGCTTCTCCTATTGTATAGATATACTCAGAATAATTAAACTCTTTCCAATCTGGTGACAAACTGTGATCTGAATCTTCAGATGATTGCTCAATTTGACACCATTTCTGAAGTAACTCAGACCATGATAATGGTCCCATTACATCCGCAGAAAGAAAAGACAGGCTACTCTTTATTACAGATTCTATGTCCTCTAATTCATTTCTTAGTACTCTATGTCGATCTTTATCAAAATCTAAAGGGTTACTCTTAATAAAAGATTGGATTCTTTTTAGAGGTTCCTGTTTTTCAATATAGTTAGGAGTCCAGACTAAGCAATATTTAGAAAGTTGATATTTTGACAAAACTTTCGCAATCCATGCCGGGTCCTGAGTCTCACTCGTAACAACTAGAGTGGGCTTTTGGTATTGCAAATTATCAACTATGATATTGACCAAAAGGTCTTCAACGTCTATTTGATCATTGACCTTAATTCTCGTATTTCCATAGTGCGAGTCAAATCGACGATATACATCGTGCAATGACGGGTGCATTGGGATAAGTGGCATGTAGTAGTCTTTATTTATAACCTTAGTAATGAGGGTCTTGAATCCTCAAAAAAAATAGAATTTGTAGTTTCTAAAAAGTTCTAATTTCTCAAAACTTCGATGTAAATATATGAAGAATTTTTATATATAAAAATATTTTATAATATGTTTTTATATGTATCTGAGGCAGTTAACTTAGAGCCAAATAAAAAGGATCAGCATTGTAGTACTGACCCCTCTGAAATTCTAGTTAAGTTTAAATCTTAAAAGTCCATTTTCATTCTGCAGATGCACCTTCTATTATTCCTCCTGAAATCTTCTCTCCATTCTCATATTCATACTCCATTGTCACAACTCCAGTATCGTCAAAGTACTGCAATTTTCCATGATATTGACCATTCTTTAAAGTACCTTTCCTTTGCAGTTTTCCCTGAGAATCATACAATGCAAAGGTACCCTCCATCTTACCATCTTTATAATTGGTCTCATCTGTAGGTCTGCCAAATTTATATTTCCCAACTAGGCCATGAAATTGGTCGTTTTTAAATTCTGTGACGGATTCAATTTGGCCCCGATCATTTAAAGTGATTTCAGGGCCATTTTTTCTGCCATTCAAAAATGAAGTCAGAGTTTGAATTTTATTAGAATTTTCATAGTAGGTAGTCCATGTACCATTTTTTACACCACCAAGCAGCGTTCCTTTGTTAAGTAACCAGCCATTTGCGTCTTTAAACTCTGCAATTTGAGCACCACTTCCTACATTTTCAGTGTTATATCCACTCGTGTCAAACTTTGGTCCCGTTGCACTTCCCCCACAAGCCATAATACATGCAACAAATAGAAATAATATAAGTCGATTCATAAAACTTATTTTTGATAATTATAAAAGACTGAACAAATTTACATATTATAAATAAATATAATAAGAGTATTATTAAAATGACAAATAGAGAAGTAGCGAAAATATTCAACACCCTAGGAAAAGTAATGGAACTTCATGGCGAGAGCCATTTCAAAACCAGATCTTATACTAATGCATACCTCACTATAAGAAAGATTACTGAACCAGTAACCGAAATGGATATAAGCACACTTCAGTCCATACAAGGTATTGGAAAAGCTATTTCAGAAAAAATAGTAGAACTGAAGGAGACTGGAGAACTTCGGACTCTAAATAAGTATTTGGATATCACACCTGTTGGTATTGTGGACATGCTAAACATCAAAGGTTTTGGACCTAAAAAGATTAAGACTGTTTGGGAAGGATTAGGTATCGAATCCCCAGGGGAATTACTATATGCATGTGAAGAAAATAGGCTTATAGACTTAAAAGGTTTCGGGGCTAAAACCCAGAATACTGTAATGCAACAGTTGAAGTATTTTCTGGAATCAAAAGGAAAATTCCTTTTTGGTAAAATATTGCCAGATGCCTTGGACATCTTAGATCATCTTCAGACCATGCGCCCTAATGACATCATCGACTTTTGTGGAGATCTTGATCGCAAAATGCCTATAATAAATGAATTGACATTTCTAGTTACTTGTGATGAAGAGACTTTTTCGGATCAGATTCTAACTTTTGCTCCCTTTTCATTTGAAGAAGAAAAACTAACCTATAACGGAATTCCATTTAATATAGAATACACAGATGAGACCATGTTTGCTAGTGTAAAATTTCAAAAATCATGTTCAGAACAATTTTTAGAACAAGTGATTGAGTCTTTTGGAGAAATTGATAATATTTATGAAGAAGAAGAGGTGTTTGAAACTCTAGACATAGCATTTATCCCATCAGAATGTCGAGAAAACCCAATAATTCTAGACAGAGCTGCTGCCGGAGAATTATCACTCATCAGTGATCAAGACATCAAAGGAATAATACATAATCATAGCACATATTCTGATGGACTCCATTCATTAAGTGAGATGGCTGAAGCAACTAAAGCTAAAGGATTTGAATATCTAGTCATCTCTGATCATTCTCAGGCAGCATTTTATGCTAATGGGTTACAAGAAGAAAGAGTACAACAGCAATGGACAGAAATAGACGAATTAAATGCACAATGGTCTGATTTTCGAATATTTAAAGGAATAGAAAGCGACATCCTCAACGATGGATCATTGGATTATACAAATGACATTTTAGAAGGTTTTGATTGTGTGATTGCTAGTATTCATTCCAATCTAAAAATGGATCTCAACAAAGCCATGCAAAGGCTTATTAGAGCCGTTGAAAATCCTTATACCAAAATACTTGGGCACCCAACAGGTAGATTATTACTAAGTAGAGAAGGATATCCTATCGATCATGAAAAGCTGATAGATGCTTGTGTAGCTAACAATGTGGTGATAGAAATCAATGCAAACCCACTACGACTTGATATTGACTGGAGGTGGATAGATTATATTATCAAAAAAGATGGGATGGTCTCAATAAATCCAGATGCGCATAGCATAGATGGAATCGATGATGTAAGATATGGTGTCATAGCTGCACGGAAAGGAGGGCTTATGCCAGAATATTGTTTAAACACCTTTGATTTAGAGGCTTTCAAAGCTTGGATTTAAATATATATTTATTTCATATATAGGTTATTTTTTAATATGTTTGCCATACCAATATAATGAGGGCAATTTGGCAGATGTTTATGTCGTCATTTTTTGTCTCACCTGAAATGATAAAGCTTTTATTCTTTTTAATTATTAAGCTGTATTCATGGTCTCAACTTTCGCAACACAACAGGACAGAACTATAACTGATCTCTATGATCTTAGATACGAGGTTGAAGAAGCTTATATCAACAAAGACTCTTATCTGGCAAGTGAACAGGTCATTAGATTTGAAAACATCCTTAGATACTTTACTAAAAAATTATCTCTAAATGGGCGATACACAAATGCTGTAGCTGAAATGAAATTGATGATTTTTAGACAAATTGATTATCCAATGGTTCAGAGAAGACTACTCGAAGAAGTCAGACGTTTCATCTTAGATATTCATTACTTATCCTAGAATTTATAGGTATATACTTAATTTATTAGGTTGTTAACCATTTGTAAATGAGGGTTTATATCTAGTAATTATTCAGAAATCAACATAATTTTAGAAACGTAAAATATTTGTAAATCATAAAATCTATATTCATAATGAAATTTTTAAAAGTATTAACTCTGGTAGCTGTAGCAGCTACACTGACTATGACATCATGTAAAGATGGTGGAGACACCACAGCAGCAGCTCCTGCAAGTGTAACTCCTCAATCTACAACTACACCAGCTCCTACAGGAGATGCGGCATCAACAGTTCCAGTTGGTCCTCTTACATCTTTAGTTTTTGAAGAAACTGAACATAACTTTGGTGAAATCACTGAAGGTGACAAAGTAACTTACATGTTCAAATTCAATAATACAGGTGATGAGCCTTTAGTTATTTCTAAAGCTCAAGGATCTTGTGGATGTACAGTTCCTGATTGGCCAAGAGAACCAATCCCAGTAGGTGGAGAAGGAGAGATTAAAGTACAGTATGACTCAAGAGGAAAAGGTCAACCAGAAGGTAGAGCTGAAAACAAAAGAGTTACTATTACTGCTAATACAGACCCTGTGAATTCTTACCTTTATATCAAAGGAAAAGTATTCAAACCAGCTGGTGAAGTAGCTAGCTAGTGAATAACAAAGATTAAATAAAAAGCTCTGCGATCATTTCGCAGGGCTTTTTTTATCGCATTATTCTATGAAATTGGATCATCATGAAACTTTTAAAAATAGAATTCTTATGCATAAGTATATTAGCTCTAATTCTCCTCTTAGGTCAAGTGAGGTTACATTTTGGTTGGTATAATTATTCTAATATACGGACGACCATTGCCGACAAAGACTGGATGGGTGCTCCATACATAGTAAAAGAAGTCAATTTTCAGAATCGATGTTTTGAGGATGGGCATATTTTTAGAAAACCCTTTATTTGGGATGCAGAACAAATATTAAAGGACTATCCATTCTTCTTGACAACTCTCAAAACTCCTGAACATACATATACTTCAGATGGCAAACTCCTTGAATTGTGCCTTGAAATAGTAGATCAGAAAATTGATACTGTAAAACAAAATTGGTTTTCTTATTCTCTTCAAATTCATTATAAAGTAGATGTGAAATGGGAACCTATGATTTTCAGTCGTTACAGCCCAACAGAAGATTATGAAATAATATTCACATCTGATCTTTCTACTTCAGGCATTGGTTCAAAAGAATATAAAAAACAACAAATAAGAGAATTTGTAATTAGAAGAGCTTTAGACAGCATAGTGGAATATGGAGAAGGAGGAAATAAAAAACTCGAAGATATCTATGCTAATCTTTTAGATTAAAACAATCTTAATCTTTATTTAGCCTCAAATACACCTGTCTTTTTATTCTTTACTACCTGATCAGCATCAAAGCACATCCCATTCATCACAACGTATACTCCTTTAGGAAGGACTTGAACAAATCCCAATGCATTTCCCAAATTAAAAAGTCCATCAGATGATCCGAATTGATATGGAATTAGAGCTCCAGTTAGAACTATCGTTTTATTTACTTTTCTTTCTTTGAGATAGAGAGCAGTTTCAGCCATAGTATCAGTACCATGAGTAATGATAATTTGATCTTCCTCACTGTTCTCACAATTATAAGCTATTAATGACCTCTCATTATCAGTCATTTCTAAACTATCTATCATCATTAATGTGCGTACTTCTACATCAGCTTTGCAACGACCCAATTTCAAAATTTCATAAATATGAGAATCTTTAAAATAAAGCTTGCCATTGATTTCGTCATATTCTTTATCAAACGTACCTCCTGTAGCTAAAATCCTTATCATTACTTCTCCCCATCAACGTCTTCATCAGAAGAATCAGGTTTTGATTTTGATTCTATCTTCTTTTGAATTTTTTTAACAGCCTTAGCCTTCAAATGCCCCTCATCATCATAATCAGCATCCTTTTTCACTATTGCCTTTGCCTCTTCTGCTGTCATCCTGATTAAATAAAATCTATCTTCCGCTTCAAATGGAAGAACAGACTTAAATTTACCTTTAGCATTCTTAAAAGAGACCAAATGTTTTTCAAAACCATGGGGGTAGTTTAGTTTGATTTGAGAGATGATTAAATCATCTACTTTATCAAAATCTTTAATGACTCGTGGCTTACTCAATTTCTTTATTATTTTGGTATTTCAAGTTATTTCCAGAAGGTAATTATATTCACACGGTAAATAAAATCCAATTATCTGTATATATCAATGCAGATTAAGATTTTTTTGTTTCAGATTTTGTTAATGTTTTAAACTTATAAGTCTAAAGAATGAATAATGACTTCAGATCTCAGTTTCCTATTCTAAAAAGAAAGATAAACAACGAGACTTGTGTTTGTCTTGATGGCCCTGCAGGTACTCATGTACCTGACTCAGTCATAAGAGCCATATCTCAATATTATAAAAGGTCCAATAGTAATGTTCACGGTGCATTTACTTTCACTCAAGAGACCGATAAGATGATGAGCGACACCAGGAGTGCTGTAGCAGACTTTTTAGGTGCTCCTTCACTAAATAGCATTTCCTTTGGACAAAATATGACCACTTTAAATTTCAGTCTTGCCCGTGCAATAGGAAGACATTTTCAAAAGGGTGACGAAATAGTAATTACCCAATTGGATCATGAATCAAATAGAGGCCCTTGGTTAGAGCTAAGACATCTCGGGATTGCTATAAGAGAAGTAAGGATAACTAAAGACGGACATCTCAACTATGACGACTTCAAAGAAAAAATAAATGATAGAACTCGTCTTGTATGTATGGGATATGCAGCTAATCTGACTGGCACCATTAATAATGTTTCTCTTATAAGAAAGTTGACTTATGAAGTTGGAGCCTGGTTACTTGTGGATGCTGTGCATTATGCTCCACATTTTAGAATTGATGTCACCTCTCTTGGATGTGATTTTTTACTTTGTTCAGCGTACAAATTTTACGGCCCACATGTTGGATTATTATATGTAAAAAAAGGGATATTAGATAGGCTTCCTACAGATAGACTACGTACAGCATATCAACATGCTCCCTACTCTATAGAAACCGGCACATTGAATCATGCTGCGATTTCAGGAGTGAAGGCAGCAATTGAATTTATTGCTGCACAAGGAAATGGGGGCAATTTGTCTTCAAAAATAGACGATGCCTTTATTTCGATCTCAAATCATGAAAAAAAAATAGGACAAATGCTCTATAATGGCCTCAACTCTATGAATAACATTGAGATTATTGGACCACATTATGATACAAATCAAAGATCTCCAACCATATCATTTGTACATTCAGAATATAGTGCAAATGAAATATGTCAAAAACTGGCTGAAGTCAACATTTGCGCATGGAGTGGTCACTTTTATGCTATTAAAGCTACTGAGGTATTGGGATTAGAAGAACAAGGAGGGGTGACCAGAATGGGCATTTCCGCTTATACCAATGAAGACGATATTGATCGGACTCTAGACTTTATGAAAAAGCTTTAAGACCCGCTCCACTCTATCCGCAAAAGTCCTATAAATCATGCAATATCTGCTTTGTCAAACAAACAACTGGAGCGTCTTTAACTGGCCATATTATATTGAAATAACAATGGAATTATCTCTAAATTAGGACTATGTAAAATATATAATCAATGTTTATGTGGTCTTGTATCTGTAGTAATGTTACAATTTTGATGAGTAGCTGTTATAACCCCTAAAATTACCACGAGAATTTGTAGATTTTAGATTTTGAAATACTCCTGCCTTTTAATCACAGACATCTTACATTTGTTGATCTTTAAGATTATAATCTTTATCTATTATGAAAATTCTATTGGCTTTATTTAGCATACTGATGATGACCACAATAGTTCAGTCCCAACAGTCCATTACTCTTGAAGAAATATGGAAGGATGGAAAATTTCAAACCAAAGGTGTACCTGGTTTTAAATTTTTAAAAGATGGAAAACATTACACTCGATTAGAAGATGAAAGGATAAATAAATACGATATCACAACTGGCAAACAAGTAGATATGCTTTTAGATATAACTACTTTGAAAGGCAAGTCTGGTTTCAATGGCAATTTAAGCTCATATGAATTCAGTAAGAATGAGAAAAAACTCTTATTACGTTCTGACAGAAAATCAATATATCGAAGATCTTCTGAGGAATATGTTCATGTGTATGACTTTGTAACTGGCTCACTTAGGTCGGTTTATGAAGAAGATAAAATCATGAATGCTACCCTTTCACCTGATGCGAGTATGGTAGCCTATGTTTGGAAAAACGATCTTTATTATTTTGATACTAACAATGGCACTACCCTTCCAATCACCAGTGATGGATCAAAAAATGCAATAATCAATGGTTCTACGGATTGGGTATATGAAGAAGAATTTAGCATTGTAAAAGCATTCTGGTGGTCACCTGACAGCAGAAAAATAGCATACATCAGATTTGATGAATCCGATGTAAAAGAGTTTACTATGACTCATCATGAAGGTGGTTTGTATCCCAGATATGAGACTTTCAAATACCCCAAAGTAGGGCAAGAAAACAGCAAGGTTTCAGTTCATATGTACAATCTGAAAAGTGAAAAAATTATAGATGCCGAGATAGGCAACTTGGATGACATGTACATACCGAGAGTAAAATGGACTCAAGACCCGAATACGCTATGTGTCTTTAAAATGAATCGCCATCAAAACCATTTACAATTATATGCTGTAGATGCTCTTTCAGGTAATTCTGAAATTATGTTAGATGAAAAAAACAAGTTCTACATAGACATCACTAATAATTTGACATTTCTTAAAAATGGAAGAGAGTTCATCTGGACAAGTGAAAAAAGTGGTTTTAATCATATCTATCTTTATAATATGAAAGGAGAGGAGTTAAGAGCTATTACAAGTGGAGAATATGATGTAACTAACTTTTATGGTATAAATGAAGAAAGAGGCGAGATATTTTATCAGGCGGCTGAACTTTCTCCTATGCAACGAGAAATATATAGAGTAAATCTGAGTGGGAAACGAAAGAAAAATTTATCAAAACAGGTAGGTGTCAATTCTGGCAGGTTTAGCAGTACAATGGATTATCATACCATGACGTATAGTAGTATTAATACTGCTCCAGTATATACTGTAAGAGATAGAAACGGTAAAAAACTTCGAATACTTGAAGAAAACAAACAGATAGCACCTCTTCAAACTGAAAATGAAGTGCAATCAATGGAATTCTTTTCATTCAATACTTCTGAAAATGTACAGCTAAATGGATGGATGATAAAACCACCAAATTTCAATGAGAATAATAAGTATCCAGTATTCATGTATTTATACGGCGGACCAGGAAGTCAGCAAGTTATGGACAGTTGGAGGGGGACAAATTATTGGTGGTTTCAGATGCTTGCTCAGCAAGGATATGTAGTAGCATGTGTAGATAACAGAGGAACTGGGGCAAGAGGTGAAGAATTTAAAAAATCTACTTATCTCCAATTAGGACATAAAGAGACTATTGATCAAATTGAAGCTGCAAAGTATCTAGGAAAGCTGAATTTTACTGATCCAAGTAGAATAGGAATTTTTGGATGGAGTTATGGTGGATATATGTCTTCACTTTGTTTGCTTAAAGGAAACGATGTATTTAAGGCTGCAATTGCTGTTGCCCCTGTCACGAGTTGGAGGTGGTATGACTCCATTTATACCGAAAGATATATGCGTACAGAAGAAGAAAATCAAAAAGGATATGCTGAAAATTCTCCTGTATATTTTGCTGATAGATTGAAAGGAAATTATCTTTTAGTACATGGTAGTACGGATGACAATGTTCACTTCCAGAACTCTATGGAAATGGCAGGAGCGTTAATAAAAGCCAACAAACAATATGACACCTATTCTTATCCTGGAAGAAATCATGGGATTTTTGGAGACAACGCTAGGCTTCATCTTTACACTAAAATGACAAGCTTTTTGAACGAAAAACTCAAAAAAGGAGGTCGTGACAATGATGGAAGCAGCTCAATAAATAGACCTTAGCATATTAATTTTTAGCATTGTAGAAAGAGGCACAAAACGTGAAAGACTTTAAAGAAATAAAAAATAGAAAAGCAAAATTTGAGTACCATTTTTTGCAATCCTATGAAGCTGGAATCACATTAGTAGGTACTGAAGTGAAGTCTATAAAATCTGGGCTAGCAAATTTGACAGATGCCTATTGTATATATAAAAATGGAGAGCTATTTATCAAAAGTCTGTACATAGCCGAATATCCATTTGGTAATGTACACAATCATGAAACAAGGCGAGATAGAAAGCTCTTACTCAAAAAAACAGAGTTAAAAAAAATAGAGCGAAGAGTGAAAGAAAAAGGCAACTCAGTCATTCCTTACCGTATTTATTTAAGTGAAAGGGGAATGATAAAAGTTGAGATACATGTAGCTCAAGGAAAGAAGTCTTATGATAAAAGAGAATCAATAAGATCTAAAGATCAAAAGAGAGATCTCGACAGGATTAAGAAAATTAGCTTATAAAGTACTTTCTATATCTTTTGCTTTTTGGTTTATGAATACCCTTACTGTCTCGATTTTAGTGTCACTTAGTTTTTCAATCACAAATTTATAATTGTCAATTTCCCAAACTTCACCTTCCTTTTCTGGAATATTTCCTGTGGACATCACCAAAAAGCCTGATAGCGTTTGATATTCTCCTTCAGGAAAAGAAAGTTGATCAAATTTATCATTGAGGTCATCTATTTCTAATCTTCCAGAAAACAAAAATTCTGTCTCGCTTATCTGCCTTTCTATATGATCTTCGATATCATACTCATCCTCGATATCACCAAAAATTTCTTCTAATACATCTTCTAATGTGATCACTCCAGCTGTACCGCCAAATTCATCCACAACACAAGCAATATTATTGTTTTCTTTTATGAATTTAAACATTAGATCTTGAGCATTCATCGCATCTGGTACTAACATAATATCCATTATCAGAGGCTTTACAGATTTGGGGTTATTCAGTAATTTTTGGTGATGAATGTATCCTATAACGTTGTCTATATCTCCATTGGTTACCAGTATTCTAGATACGTTAGTCTCTTTAAATAATTTGAGGATGTCATCAACACTATTTGATTTATCAGCTTCTATTATTTCCATTCGGGGCACCATACAGTCCCTCACTTTTAACTGATTGAGATTTAAGGCATTGGTAAATATTTCTTGATCAATCTCCTCATTAAAACTGCTTATGGTATCCTCCATGTAGTTTTGCAGATCCAGTCTATTCAGTGCCATACTAATGTTCTCAGCAGGAGATTTCACAAACCATCTCAACATAAGATTGGTTAATTTAATCATGAGCCATGTAGGTAATTTAAGAATCACTTTAAAGATCTTTAAAAGATAACTCAGATTATAAAGAACCTCATTGGCATAAAGTCTAAACAAAGTTTTAGGCAGATATTCCCCAAAGACTAAAACTATTAAAGTGATGATCAGGGTATTAATGAGAAGAAGAACAATTTCATTTTGAACAATGGTCAAGAAAAAAGGCTCCATGAGTTGAGTCATCAAATAGGTGAACACCACTAAAGCAACATTATTTCCGACAAGCATTGCGCCTAAAAACTCTGATGGATTATCAAACAATTGGCCTAGAATGTTACCTCTTCGGGACCCTTTGTTGCGTTTAATTTCAACATTGAGTTTATTCGCGGATACAAAAGCAATTTCACTTCCTGAAAAGAAAGCTGATAAAGCCAAAAACAATAAGATTAAAAAAAATAACATCGAATATTTTGATGAAGCAAAGATAGGGTTTCAAAAGATAGAACTGAATGATGAAATAGTAGGAAAATGAATTTGTCTTCTATTTTTATTCTCAAAGTCCTAATTGGGATTTCAAATCATCAAATTTTACCTTTCCTGCATATCCGTTTTTGATTTGGAACCTGGAAAAATCTTCATTTGCATTAAGTCCAAAGCCAAAAGTAGTATCTCCTGTGGCTTGGATTAATCGAATCATTTTTTCCGATTGCAAAGTTCTAAACTGCTGATCCCACAACAAATGTGATGTCTCCAGACGATCGCCCTTCTCACTTTGAATAAGTACATCTCCTTTTATTGTTGTCAATCCATTCTCATCCACAAAAGCATAATCAGCAGATATCAAAGATTTGCTATTATTAGACTTGTTGTGAAATACGATATCTAGTCCAGCAGGATATTCCTCATTAGTTGAATTATCTGTAAATGATACTATCATCCGCGGACTTGTCAATTCAAATAATAGCCCTGTAGAATCTATACGCGTCATATAAACGCTATCAACAATTTCAATTCCAGGATCGACTTGTCCTTCTTCGGATACGATTTCATCTAGGGGTTCTTTACACCGACAAAAGAGCGAAAAAATTAAAGAGAGATAAATTATAATAGAGCAATTTTTCATTTGACCACAGTTACGTCTCCATGATAAGTCAAAGTAACATTATCAACGAATGTGACTTCAGCCATCCAAATATACACTCCAGGATTTACATCAATTCCATTAATAGTTCCATCCCAACCTTGAAATGGAGAATCATCAAAAAGGACATCATTCACCTGATAAATGATATTGCCAAATCGGTCATAAACTCTATATCTGTCGACACTGATTAATGCTACATTAGCACTTATCCATAAAAACTCGTTCTGTTGATTTATCGAAGAAAGACTAATAATATTGGGCGACTCTATAGGTCTAATTATTGGTGTAAAAAGATTAACAGCATCGGTGGCTGTACATCCATCTTGATCAGTAATGGTAAGAATGTAAGTTGTTGTACCAGGCGGAGTAGCCGTCGGGGCCGGACAATCAGAGCATGAGAGCCCAGCTACAGGTCCCCAATCGTATACTACCATTCTTTCCGGAGGCATGTAATCAGAATTCAATTGTAGAGAAAATCCAAGATCTATACTATCATCTTCAGACACTTGTACAATGAGTGGAGGAGGCTCACTAAGGGTAACGTTTTGGCTTATTTCACAACCTTTTCTATCTTGAATAGTGAGTGTAAAATCACCTGCTAAAAGTCCATTATAGATTGGTGATGGCTGAAATCCCTCGCCATTTATATTGTAGAGATATTCTGGAAGCCCTCCAGTACCAATAGCTTCTATAGAACCTTGCGGCACACCGGCACAGATCAAATCAAAGCTTTGGTTATCGATAGCTAAAGTGGAATTGTCAGCACAACATGCTGCCACCTCAAATTCTAATATTTCCGTACTTGTACACCCCCTTAATGTCTCCACTGTCAGAGCTACCCTCTTTGTTCCAAATGATTCATATAATACATCATGAGGTCCTGGACCATCCATAAATAAAGGGTTTGCTCCTTCGCCAAAGTTCCAAGAATACCCAATTATTTGATCTGTGTTCTCCAGACTTATATCAGTAAAATTGATAGTTTTATCGCAATCAAAACCATCGTTAGCAACAATATTGAATTGAGGAGTTGGGCCTAAAAATTCTCCTGTTCCACCAAATTCAATATTGAATCCAAATCCTGATTCTGAAAAATTATTAACTACCAAGGCATAACTCTCTCCTTCCACCATTTGAAGAGGAGCTAAAAAATTGTTGTCACCAGGATTACAACCCGCAAATTCTTCTAAATCTGATTCTCCACTCCTCAATCCAGTAGCACCAAAACAAGGCTCATTCAAACTAGCAGGTTGTCCTCCTGTTTCTCCTGAAGCCATGCATCTTAAAAGCTCTTTATTTGCACAATCTGACAATCCATTAGGTAATCGGTAAAGTGCAAAATCCAGGTCTTCTTCAGGGTCATTAACATTATTTGGAGTGATAGAAAAAGTTAGTGATCCATTGTTTCTTGCTGTCCATGTATACCATGCTGAAGCAAACTCCTGAGCGATACAAGTGTTCTCCACTTCATTAGGCAAATCTCCAACTCCCTGCAGATTTTCAATAAAAAAGGAAGACTTGTCACATAAAACAACCGCTGCTCCACAATCTGATTCTGGAGTCCTGACAGGATTAAATTCTGTGAGACACAATTGAAATGTACCCGCTGTAGCAGTAGAACTGCTAATTCGAATATAATAAACTCTACCAATTACTAATTCCGTCATTGTTCTCTCTACAATGTCCTCTCTGTCATCAGAAACATCACCACAAATAATCTCTTGTAGGTTTCCACAAGTACCTTGATATATTGCTAAAGCACTATTATTAATGGTCTCAAGTGTAGAAGAAGCTTCTCCAAAAAGCTGTACAAAAACTCCAGGTTGAGATGGAGTAAAGCCATACCAAACATCTGCTTCATGATCTTCAGTTCCCCAGCAAGAGGCATCTGGTGATACAGAAGCTTCTGCATTTACATTTGTAAAAACATTAACAGGGCTACAATAATTAGATATGTCTGAAATAAAAAGAGCACTTAGACAATCATCATTGTTGACTTGTGACCAACCAAAAAGTGGTAAAAACAAAATTATGAGAACTACTTCTGATGAACGCATCTCTTTCGAATCGATAATATATTGAATGTAAATATGAGTGCAAATTGTACATTTACACCAACAATTATGATTCTTTTAAAAGTAAACTACGTTAAGGTTCTTATAATATCATTAGCTATTGGCTTTATCCTTTGTTCTTGCAAGCATAATACGTCTATTGAAGAAGCTAACCCTGTGAGTCTTGAGAATCTTAAAGTAGATAAATATGAGGTCGGAATTGGTCAATTTAGACAATTTTTAGAAAGTAAAAAGTATACAACTACAGCTGATAGTCTCGCATGGTCAGGATTCTTTGACCCTTACTCCAAAGAATGGGTTGTAGCTGAAAATGCAAATTGGGAAAAACCAGATGGCAGACAAAAGATTGGAGATAATTATCCTGTTACACAGGTTAGCTACTATGATGCGTGTGCCTATTGTAACTGGAAAGGAGGCAGACTCCCTACAGCTGCCGAATGGGATCAATTAGCAGGTGATTCTGTAATAGTTGGCAATGTGTGGGAGGGCATATTCCCTCATCTAGATGAAGGAAAAGATGGATATGAAATTAAAGTGGCTCCACGTGGACTATTTGCTCATAACAAAACAGGACTTTATGATATCTTTGGTAATGTCTGGGAATGGACTAGCACCTGGGACGAATTAAAAAATGAACGCATTATAAAAGGTGGAAGTTTTTTATGCGACTATAATGTCTGTGCTGGATATATCCCGTCGAGATACCAAACAACTCCTGACGATAGTGGCTTGAATCATTTAGGATTTAGGTGCGTGTACGATATGAATTAAAGATACTGAGAAAAAGCATGAAGATAATCCTAGCAACACACAATGATAACAAGGTAAAAGAGATCCAACAGATAATAAAAGGTACTGGTATAAATCTGATTTCTCTCAAAGAAATAAACTGGACTGAGGAAATTGAAGAAAACGGACTCACCATCGAAGAAAATGCTTGGATAAAAGCTGAGACTGTTTGGAGCAAATTAGGCTTACCTGTTATTGCAGAAGACACAGGGCTGCTTGTAGATGCTCTAAATGGAGCGCCAGGCGTACACACAGCAAGGTATGCTGGTTCTGATAAGGATTCTAACAAAAACATGCAAAAAGTGCTCGAACAATTAGGACATTCTGATAAAAGAACTGCAAGGTTTAAAACAGTAATGTCCATGATCAAAAATGACGAAAGACATCAATTCATAGGTGTATGTGAAGGTAAAATTGGATATATCAAAACAGGAAACAAAGGTTTTGGTTATGATCCGATATTTATTCCTAAGGGTTATCAACGGAGCTTTGGCCAACTATCTGTCAAAGTGAAACAAACGATAAGCCACAGAGCTGCTGCCCTGGACCAATTACTTAGATACTTGAATTCAGAAAAATAGACTTTGAATTATTCTAGCTAATTAAGCCACCTATCATTTTTGAACTTTCCCCATCAAATAATTTATACGACACTATTATCGTGGCATAAATATTATTCGATGTACTGATTTACCAACATTGATAGGTCTAATCTTTGAAACTAAAATTGAGGTCATATTTTATATGATAAAATTTAATATATGTCTATCTTAGATGCACAAATCAGAAAAAGTGAGAAGAGCAATCTCAATGTCCATCTTTGATACTCTTAAGGATGGATTTCCAATATATCTTGACCCTATAGGCACTCTTCAATTTACAAATGGCAAGGGAAAACAAAAGTCTACTAAAACTTTAACTCTAATTAGAAAAAGAAAAGGTAAAAACGCTAAAATTCTTGATCAAATCCAAAAAGATTTTAAACTAAATAAACCTCAAGCAAAGCAAGCACTTCAAGCTTATTCTAAAATACTTGAAAAGAACCTAAAGAAACATTGTATAGTAACAATTCCACAGGTTGGAATCATAAGTATTACTAATAAGGGTAAACACATTATTAAGACCCTCAATTCATTAAAATCCATTAAAAAGGACAATTCCAAATCCGCTAAAAACAAATCCAAAAAGAAGTCAAAAAGGCCCAAATCCTTGCCTACCACTGCCAAATTGGTCTCAAAAATTGAAGAAATCAAAAAAGATGATTTAATCGACTCTACTTTGGTCAAGACCGTTTCTAGCACCACAGTTGAAAAAGATACAAGATCTATAGACCAAGAGCTTCTAGACGGGATCAATGAATTAGACAGAATAGAACATGACATACAGGATAAAGATGAGCTCAAGGAAGTTTTAAAAGATCATTTTTATCAAGATGATGAGCATTCAATTTCTCTTGAAAAGAATCGAATTCTAGAAAAGAAGTCAGAAACTCCAGCTCCTGAAACTTTATATCATCGTTCTTACACGACTGAATCAAATTACAAACCATGGGTCATTGGAATTCTTAGTACTCTAGGTTTTATTGCTTTGGTATATTTCGGTCTCAAGCTTTTCACTAGTCCTACATCTGGCTCAAATGACCAGACCAAAGAACTAGGACTTTTCACTCCTGAAGATACAGAAATAGAACTTGCTTCGGCTCCCACTTTTTTAGATGAAGCTTCAATTAATAAAACAGAAAAATGTGTGATCATAACCGGGACATTTAGCCAAATCTATAATGAAGAGCAAATGAGGAACTTGATTATTAGTCATGGTTATGATCCTTATACAGAACAACACAATGGTCTGACCAGGGTTGGATTAAAAATAGAATGTACAGAAGAAGATGTTGATGATATATTGAATGATATCAAAAACAAGATTTCTGATAAAGCATGGTTCTTGTATCCACCAGATTTTTAGATTTAGTTAAAGGGCTAGAATCAGACGACTATCTTCCCTCTATTGAGTTGCATTTGAACTTTTCTCTCTAATTCTTGAACAGTATCTCTGAATAACAAATCAGTATCCATCAAATCTTTTACTGTCTTACATGAATAGATGACAGTGCTATGATCTCTTCCACCAAAATTCGCTCCGATCTGCTTAAGAGAATCTTTAGTATGATTCTTTGCCAAGTACATAGACAGTTGTCTAGCAATAACTATTTCTCTCTTTCGTGTCTTTGATTGAAGTTTTTCAATAGGCAATGAGAAATGTTCAGCAACTAGTTTTTTGATATTATCAACAGTAAGTTGAGCTTCTGTACTAGTCACATAGTTATCAATTACAGATTGAGCCAACTCGAGGCTTATCACCTTGTTATTTAGAGTAGACTGTGCAATAAGCGATACAATTACACCTTCCAATTCTCTTACATTCTGAGATACATTATAACATATGTATTCTTTAACCTCCTTAGGAAAGTCAATGCCTTCTTCTAACTTTGAAGCAAGTATTGCCAACCTAGTCTCAAATTCTGGTTCTTGAAGATCAGCTGAAAGTCCCCATTTGAATCTGGATATCAGTCGAACCTGAATACCTTCTAACATCTTAGGTGGCTTATCAGAAGTCATTACTATTTGCTTTCCCGACTGATGCAACTGATTGAATATGTTAAAAAATATTTCTTGAGTTTTAGTCCTTCCCGATAGGAATTGAATATCATCAACGATCAAAAGATCAATGCCTTGATAGAATTGGGTCAATTCGCTTAATTCGTTCTTCTTTATAGAATCGACAATCTGATTAGTAAATCTTTCTGTAGTGACATACAGAACACTCAAATTTGGAAACTCTTCTAATGCACTATTTCCTATCGCATTGGCTAGGTGGGTCTTTCCTAACCCAACATCACCATAAATTACTAGAGGATTAAATGCTGTTTTACCTGGATTCTTTGAAATTGCTTTACCAGCAGATCGAGCTAACTTATTGCAATCTCCTTCTATAAAATTTTCTATCCGATAAGTCTCATTTAGTTGGGGCTCTATTTTCGCAGATTTAATACCGGGTATTACAAATGGATTTTTAATATCTGAAGCAGAATACTCTTCCTTTTGTGTGAACTGCTGAATACCATTCATGGTATCCTTATGGTTTTCAACAACTATTTGGTACTCTAATTTAGCACCAGGTCCTAATTCTCTTTTTATTGTTTTTTTAAGTAGGGTAACATAGTTCTCCTCCAACCATTCAAAAAAGAACTGATTTGGAACCTGAATTGTGAGAGACTTTTCGTTAAGCGAAATTGCTTTAATAGGTTCAAACCAAGTTTTAAAACTATTGGGATTGATATTCATACGAATATACTCTAGACATCTCTGCCATACATCACCATGAGTTTTAGACATAGCTTTTAGTTCTACGATTTTGGTTTAATCTTAATTTCCAAGGCAGTTTTTAAAGACTGTCATAGGAACAGCACAAATATGTCAAAAATAATCTGTCGCAAAGAATTCCTCAAAAGATTTATGACAATCCGTAATTATACATAATTTTTTTTATTATACGTATAGTTGCTATAATCAATTTTTTACACATTATATTTTTCTAATGTGTTAAGTTTTTTTGAGATAACTCATTCTAAATCAGCGTACTACAATATTATTTTTGTGACTTACTTTTTTCTTTCTTTTACGATTAAAAAAGACCTCTAACTGCCCGATAAGAATTCCTCCAAAACCAACTTGATTAATGATGACCTCTTGGCCTTTTCTATTTTTCTCTATTGCAGGTTCTCTTAGAAAAGTATGAGTATGACCTCCCAAAATAATATCTGTATGTGAAGTCTGATGTGCTAGGACTATATCAGATACCTTTCCATCTCGATATTTGAATCCCAAATGTGAAAGGCAAATCACTAGGTCACATGCCATTTCCTGCTTTAAAATTTTCTCATATTTCTGAGCAGATTTTATTGGATCTAAATATTGAGTATTACCATATAGAAGCTGTGGGACTAATCCATCTAATTCTATTCCTAAACCATAAATACCCACTTTTATATTTCCTTTTTGAAAAATCTTATATGGCATTATACTCTCACCCATAATTGTATCAGACAAATCATAATTACTGATAACAAATGGAAAGTCTGCATGTGGAAGTTGTGCATGAAGACCTTCTATTCCTCCATCAAAATCATGATTCCCAATAGTAGCGGCATCATATCCCATTTCTGTCATTAGCTTAATCTCAATCTCACCTTTGAAAACATTGAAGTATGGTGTACCTTGAAAAATATCACCACTATCTAATAAAAGAACATTTTTGTGAGCAGCCCTTACTTCTTTAATAAGTGTGGCTCGTCTCGCTGCTCCTCCCATCCCCGCATTACGGCCTCCATCTAACGGAAATGGCTCTACCCTACTGTGAACATCATTAGTATGAAGAATGACAAGACGTTCTGATGAATCATGAATAAAATCCATCCCAGACGAAATAAACGGAGCTGCTGCTCCTATCCGAAAACCGTTCTCTATAAATTTTCTACGCTTCATTTGGATTTCTTTCGAGTGAATCTCTGGTCTAACGACGCATTGATTGAATTTCCTTTTTTATATTCTTTTCTCAAATAATTGATGGCTAAATCTCTGATCATAATCCCCGTGTTTTCGTGTTTTTCACCAGATAACATGCTACTATCAGACCCTCCATTGGCGACATAATCAGGAATAGCATAGAAATAGATTTCTGAAGGATTAATTTCATCTCCATTTATAAGAATCGAATTTACAACGGTATCTTGCATGGTCACTTTTACCTCTTTACTCATAGGCCAACCACCATTTTGTGCTGTATGCTCAATAAACGATCTCATTGTTGTTCCATCTGTTTCCATGATTACCAAAAAATTATCAAAAGGCATCAATTCAAATATTTTACCTTTTGTAATCTCTCCTTGTTTTATAGAACCAATTCTAAGTCCCCCTCTATTTTGAATAGCAAAAGACACTCTGTGGTCTAACAGTTTTGCTTCATTCATGATCAGATCGGCAAACCAATTTCCCATAGTTGATTCAGGAGTGGCTTTTATCAAATCAACTTCTGTTACCCCAACCACTTCATTCATTTCTACATCAAGTTTGGCTTTATAAGGACCAATCATCGCATCAATAGCGGAGTCACTTCTTACTAATTCCTCATTGATCCTAATATTTTGTCCATCTACGTGATCTTTTTCCGCTACATATGGCGCACAACCTATGCACAGAATTAGCAATGAATATAATATTGACTTATACCTCATTTGAAATAAATTTCTACTTCTTTTCTAATGGCTTGTTGGGCATTCAATATGATGGGATTGATATGAGATTCATTTCCTTGAAGGAGAAGATTGGTGAATTCTTCAAGGCTTCCGTTGGCAGAACTAAAAGCTTGATTTACATAATTTAATGCGCTGTCTTTAGCTAAAGATATGATCTGCCAAAGCTCATCTGAAACATAGATCTGTTGAGTCAAATTATGCTCGAATTCTTTTTGAATACTTATTAATAGTGCTTTTTTTAAATCAGATGCTTCAGAAGATGGAGTGTTCAATCGCATGACTTGAGAAGGAATCTTAATCCGCTCTAATAAAAGAGAAAGTCTCTCATATGCTTGAAACCTTAAGGGAAGGGTCTCATTCTTTTGAGATGCTTTCAGTTTAATATGTTCAATACTTTGTTGCCCATCAAGAAATTTCTTCATTAAAAAATATACCACTACTGCTGGCACGAGATATTTCACTATTTCTAATAGCGCATTTACAACTTCCATATATTATAACCTACTATATGTGTAAATGTACGTTGATAGATGACACTTTGTGGAAATGGGCCTAATAAAATTCAGGATACTACAGAACTCTAACCCAAAAAAATGCGTTATTCGTGTAATCAATGAAAGAAAGATGGCAGAAGTACTTATAGAACAACCATTGAATCTTACTGAATCAGCAGTAACGCAGTTGCAAAGAATTAAAGACGAACAAAAGATTCCTGATGATCACGGCTTGAGAGTTGGTGTCAAGGGAGGAGGCTGTTCTGGGTTTTCATATGTTCTGGGCTTTGATCTTAAAAATGAAAAAGATCAAGAATATGATATCAATGGATTAACTGTGTTTATGGAAAAATCCCATGCTATCTATCTACTCGGCATTGAAATCGATTGGCATGAAGGACTGAACAATAGAGGCTTTGTGTTTAATAATCCTAATGCCAAAGATACATGTGGATGTGGCACCAGTTTTTCTGCATGACGAAATAATTTAGTCTGAATTCCTCCTATCTCCCTAAAAATGGTAAATGCTTGTACTTGTGATAAGTTAATGCCATCTCAATACATGCTTTAATCTCTTTTTCAGGTAATTCTTCGTTCAAATTAAAGATTACTGCTCTATTCTTTTCATAAGTAAGACTGTTTCCAAACACCCTTTTTATTGTAGGTAACATCATACTTGTACATTGAAAAAATAATGCTATGTGATTGGGATTTTTCTCTTTCCAATCCATTCTTAACATAGTTCCTTTTTTTACTAGATAGCTTGGTTCTCCCCATTTTAAAGTTTCAACAAGAACTTTTATTTCTTCTAACTCTTCTGCACATTTTATGACCCAATTTCGAAGTTGAAGCATCTTGGGACCAACATGATCTGGATATTTATCAAATATTGCCTTGACTGCTGGATTCGTTATTAATTCCATTTTTTCAGCTATTTCAGATTTTCTTTCTTCAATGAATAGATATATGATTCAAATGAAAAGATCAAAAAAGAATATTTTGATCTTTAATAATGATCTTAGTCCTTTTCTTTATATGAAGATTGAATTCAATATAGATGTAATTACAATTAGTACGATCATAATTCTTGGATTGTTCGCTGCAATTGTACTGTATCCTAAAAAAGTGAACAGGCTTCCCAATAAGATCTTATCCTTTCTCTTACTTGCTGTCTCTCTCTGGCTTATGGATGCTTTCATGAGAGTAAGTGGTATATATCAGCAGAATCCTGACGCTTACTTCAATCCAATTTATTATTCATTTGCTTTTGGTCCGTTGATATATTTATATGTATACAGTCTTGTCAATTCTTCATTCCAAATAAAGAGAATTCACCTTTTACATTTTATTCCTGTTATAATACAAGCTGGTTTGTATGTCTTTTTAAATTTTCAAAACTATTCTTACAAAAGATGGTATTGGCTCGAAATACACGAGCCTCTTACTTATAGAATAGAATTTGATGGAACATTCATTTCTCTGGCCATATATACGTTCTTCTCAATACTCTTGATTTTAAGGTTTCAAAGGAGAATAAAAGACAACTATTCTGACATAGAAAAAATTAGACTGAATTGGTTAAAAATCATACTAATCATTTTGCTTTTTCTCTGTGCTCAGTGGTTTGTAGAAGTGATAATGAGAGATTTCTATCAGAACTACTATGATTTTAATTATACAACCGTGATACTCGGAATTCTATCTCTGATTTTAGCATATGGTGGAATCACTCAGATCAACATGGGTGGCCTTTCTTTTGAAGAAAGTGGAGAAATAAAGACCTATTCTAAAATCGAAATTGATGAAAGTCTCTTAGAAAAGATCCAAAATGAGATGATAAACAATAGAGCCTTTCTTGATCCCACTCTTACTTTAAAATCATTCGCCAATAAATGTAAAACTCCATCTAGAAAAATATCAGAACATATTAATCATGGCATTAAAAAATCCTTTCATGATTACGTAAATGAATGTAGAGTTAAAGAAACTCAAGCACAACTAAAAACAGCCGATCTAAATACATTTACATTACAAAGTATAGCCTTTGAATGCGGTTTCAATTCTAAGGCATCTTTCAACAGAATATTCAAATCTAATACAGGAAAGACCCCAAGTGAATATCTGAAAATGATACGAAAAGAAATCAATTAAATCTCATAACGTGTATTGAGACTTCCCAAGACCTGTGTTGAGACTTCAGTTATTCAATTCTGACATATCGTTGAGGTATTGTTTAATCAATTCACAAAATCATGCGATCATTAATCATTTTATTCATCACCTTATTAATATCTACCTGTACCTATTCTCAATGGACGAATAAAACCAGAATTCTTCCAGATGAACTTAGAAAAATACCGGAAACTATTTTTATTAGACATAGTCCAAATCCTGTTTACCCAGAACAGACAATCTCATCAGACCAAGGTGAATATAAATATGTATGGCAACATTCCACATCAGTAACTTCTATTACCAAAGAACTTACGGTAGTGAGAGCTGGGTCTTATATATGGTATAATGAAGAAGGTTGAAAACAAAATGTAATCCTTTCCAAAAAAGACTTTCAAAAAAAATTTAAATGTCGAAAAGGTAAACTCAAGAAAGGAATAACATACACTTACGCGCAGAATTACAGATGGGGTAATAATACTTTCGGAGGAGATGCATTGTGGTACGTTCTTGCTGATGATGATAGTGGCAAACTCTACAAAGCAATAAGTATCATAGAGACTGAATCAGAAACAAAAACCCCGAAACAATGAAAACGATATTTGCAATTTCAATAATATGCTTTCACTTAACATTGATAAGTGCACAAAATTACCACCCTATGCTATCAGAAAGCAAAATAAAATGGAAGGGATACGGAGAGGTAGGAGGCTTTACTCAAAGTGGTACAATAAACCTGAAAAATGCTTTTCTTACATACGATGGATCAAAACTATCAGGAAAAATAATCATCGACATGAGTACAATCAATCACAAGGACAAAGAGTTGGAAAAACATCTAAAGAATAAGGACTTCTTTAATGTGATCAAATATCCAACAAGCACCTTCACAATAATATCTTATGATATGAAGGAGGTAAAAGGAATACTGGAATTGAATGGTTTTTCAAAGGAGGTAAATATTGATGTCCATTTTTCTAAAGTGAAAAATCAACTTACAATTAACGGAAAGGCAAACATAGATCGTACTCAATTTAATATCAAATACAATTCTGCCAGTTACTTTCAGGATTTGGGGAATTATGCTATCAAAAATGAATTTGACTTAGAATTCGAACTCTTATTCAAAAAAGTCTAATAGACGACCTGGCAGGTTTCAAAAATCCCTTCAGGTCTATCTCAATATAATTAAGCCAGGCCCATTTCAATTTTCAATTTTTTGGGAAGTTTTGCCACAATCAATTCATAAGAATGATCTATTAATTGAATTATAAACTTCTTATCTAGTCCTCGCTCCACATAAACGGAATTCCAATGTACTTTGCTCATATGCCATCCCGGTTGCACATCTTCATACTCTTCTCTTAGTTCTACTGATCTTTCTGGATCACACTTCAAATTAATAAATGGATCTATTTGTTCCAATCCCATGATAGCAAACATTTTGCCCATCACTTTAAAAACCAAGGTCGTTTCATCAAACGGGAAACCTTCTGTGGTAAATGGTTTAGATAGGCAATACTCTCTTATATGTTCAATATCCATTTATCTAAGTGTTCTGATAAAAATAACGACGCATCTCTAGCACTTTGAATTGGATACTCTTCCATCGGAAGGTGCCCTACATTGGGATAAGATATTGATATTGATTTTGAATTAGGAATCATATCATGCATAATTCCTGCATTCTTATATGGAGTCCAGGCATCTTCTTCTCCCCACATAATTAATGTTGGTTCCTCTAATTGAAAAAGAAGTTCTGAATGATCCTCTTGAGGAGATCTCACTCTATCAATGAAAGCTTGTCTGTTCCCTGCTCTAGTAGCCATGTCATGGTATCTCGTCACTATGTCCTTTGTTACTAAATCATCATTATAGTATACTTCGAGCATATTCTTTTTAATAAAAGATTTAGGCGTGATCTTTTTCAAAATCATGGACAATATTGGACTTGAAGCGAGTTTGAAAACCATTGGAGGCTCATCCTCATTTGGCAACCCTGCGGCATCCATCAGGATCAGTTTACCCACCTTTTCAGGGAAATGGCCTGCATAAATAAAGGCCAGTCCACCCCCAAAAGAATTACCTGCAATGTGAAAAGAGTCCACTCCAATAAAATCCGTAAAGTCATCCAAAAATGATATATAGGAAGACATGCTATAGTCTCTGTCTGGTCGTGGACCTGATAGTCCATATGCAGGAAGGTCTAGACGAATGACTTGAAATGAATCCTTAAGGAAATTGGTCCAATCATCCCATGTATGCAAAGAACTACCTGTGCCATGAAGTAATAATAGTGGCATACCTTCTCCTTCTATTTTATAATGAATATCCATTCCATGAATATTCACAAATCGAGAATCTTGGTCTGCATATTTAGTCTTTAAAAACTCAATTGATTTATCAGGGGTATACAAAGCAAAACCTCCAATAACAAGTAAAAAACAAAAACCTCCTATTACCTTTTTTATCATTTATTTTGGATCTAGAAATGTGAACATAAAATAAACTAAAACTCACAACACATCTCAGTTTTAATATGTTTTGAATGTATAATACTCAAGTAATATCTGTGAATAGAATTTTTATTATTTTTTTTATTATTATAACAGGGTGCAATCGTAATAGCCTCTCTACTTTACCAGAAAATGGAGTAACGGACAGATTTGATGCTTCTAGTTTTTTCCCAATACCTAAGAGTCCACAGAGAAAAGGTGATCCTAACATTGGTAAAAAGTACCTTCTTGAAGGTGATTATTTGGACAGCGGTATTCCTTTAGCTCTCATGGAGAGTATGGGAATGGCACCAAAGATGGATGATGTCTTAGGTAGGTCAGGTAAAAATGCAACGATGCCACCAGTATTCACAGCTACAACCTCAGCAAATGGCGTAGAAATAATCGCTCCTAATTGCCTGATCTGCCATGGAGCATTTTTGGATGACAAATACATTATTGGTCTTGGAAATTATGACTTTGATGGCACCATGAGCACTGATTTTGCTTTAAAATCTATGGGTTTCATGGTGGAAAAGAAGTATTCAAAAAACAGTAAGGAATGGGAATCATTTGAGCAATTCTATAAATCAACATTGGCACTTTCTGGAAACACCAAAACCGAAAGTGTAGGAGCAAACAGTGCAGACAAAATCACAGAAGTTCTTCTGGCTCATAGAAAGATGCCTAATATGGAATGGAGTGACGAACCTCTTTTGAGCATTAATGAATTTACGGCACCTGCCGATCCTCCCGCCTGGTGGTTACTCAAAAAGAAAAACGCTCAATTTACCACAGGAATTGGAAGAGGAGATTTTGCCAGAATATCCACAGCTAGTAGTCTGCTCACCATGAATGACATTGATAAAGTCAAAGAGATAGACAGTAAATTCACTGATATTGTTGCCTTTATAAAATCCTTAGATGCTCCAGAGTATCCTGATCAAATAGACCAAAAACTAGCATCAAAGGGAGGCTTGATTTTTAATAATACATGTAGCAAATGCCATGGCACCTATGGTTCACAGGAGACTTATCCAAACTTCATTGTGCATCATGATATAATCAAAACTGATCCATCTCTTGCAGAAAGCTACCATGAACGTAAAGTTTTTGTAGACCTATACAATGATTCTTGGTTTGGAGAAGGAGATCATGCTGCCCATATAGTTCCATCTTTTGGTTATGTAGCTCCACCACTTGATGGTGTATGGGCAACTGGTCCTTATCTACACAATGGTTCTGTACCAACTATAGAAGGAGTATTGAACAGTAAACAACGTCCTACATATTGGAAAAGATCACACAGTCCTAAAGACTATAACTATACAAGCCTTGGATGGAAATATGAAAAACAGAATGAGAAAATAGACAAATACACATATGACACTACTCTTAAAGGATATGGGAACCAAGGCCATTATTTTGGAGACAATTTAAGTGAAAATGAGAGATTTGCAGTGATAGAATATTTGAAAACGCTTTAGTATAAATACTTTATTGATCATATTCACGTGACAAAAGTAAAACAGCTCCGACTGTTATCGAATCCGTAATTTCCCCATTCTCTACCATTTCTACCACTTTCTTAAATGGAAGTTTTCTAATCTTAATTTGTTCGGTATCGTCAAAACTTGTTTCTCCGAAAGTTAATTCTTTAGCCACATAGACTAACCCTGTTTCATCTGTAATACAATTGGATGTATGAATCTTCATTAGGAATTTCCATTCCTTTGCTAAAATTCCCGTCTCTTCCTTTAATTCTCTTTTAGCTGATTCTAACGGATCAATGCCATGTGGCCCTCCTCCCATTGGCAATTCCCAGCTGTAACTTCCTATAGTATATCTGTATTGACCTACAAGCCATGTATTCAACTCTTCATCCAGAGGAATTACCGCAATAGCAAGGTTTTTCATTTTGACTTTACCATATATACCTTCCGTGCCCGCAGGAGTGATTACTTCATGATGTTCCACTTCTATCCATGAGTTATCATAGACTGATTCGATAGTTTTAGTAGTCCATGGGTTTTTGAATTCATTCATATATGCTATTGTCTTTCAATTTTAAAGAAAACCAATCAATTCTCCTTTGAATCATTAATGGTCTCAATGTTCTATAGATTGCATAAAACAATCTGATTATGAATCTAAATTGGTATTATCTTGATAAATGTAATCGTATCATAACTCAAAAAGGGCTACATAATAAACCGATCATTATTAATGATTAACTTAATCCCTCGTTTAACAAAATCAATTAGAATGAAAAACTATTTCCTCTTCCTATCTATAGCAACTATTTGGACATTTTCATGTAAACAGGCCGAAGTACCAATCATTGTAAATGAATATACTATTGATCAATTCATGGCCAATAAAAGTGTTTTTGGAAGTTCATTCTCTTCTGATGAATCAAAATTACTAGTAGGGTCTAATGAAACTGGAATTTTTAATGCTTATGAACTTGATATCGCATCTGGAGAAAGAAAGCCTCTTACGACTTCTGAAGATAGGTCAATAAGACCTATTTCATATTTTCCACATGATGATCGAATACTCTATACCAGTGATAACAATGGCGATGAAATTGACCACGTTTTCATGCAAGATACAGACGGCAATATTACTGATTTGACTCCAGCCGAAGGAGCCAAATCTAATTTTG
The DNA here is from genome assembly GCA_002471345.1 of Saprospiraceae bacterium UBA7328. Lineage (GTDB taxonomy): Bacteria > Bacteroidota > Bacteroidia > Chitinophagales > Saprospiraceae > UBA7328. The sequence continues at coordinate 4,739 of DKPS01000265.1, read as the reverse complement.
CAGGATGGGCAAATGATGATAAGAGTTTCTTCTACATGAGTAATGAAAGAAACCCTCAATTTTTCGATTATTATGAGATGGACATCGCTGACTTCACATCAAAAAGAATTTATCAAAACGATGATGGTAAAAATGTAAACTCTCTTTCAAGAGATAAAAGATATATGGCAATGTCTAAATCTGTAAATACAAATGATTCAGATATATTCCTAGTAGACTTATCTACTGGTGAAGAGACAAAACTCAATGAAAACCAAGCAGGTCATAGCATAGCAGACTTTAGTGTGGATAGTAAGAAACTTTACTATTTGACAGATGAAGGAGATGAGTTTCAATATCTAATGAGCTATGATATTGCCTCTGGATCTAAGGAAAAAATTTTACAAAAAGAATGGGACATTTGGTACACCTACTTTTCAAAAACAGGAAAATATAGAGTGAGTGGAATCAATCAAGATGCTAAGACGGTTATAGAAATACTCAATACTGAAACCGGTAAAAACATCTCTGTCCCAGACATAGGAAATAAAGAAATCACTTCTGTCAATATATCAGATTCAGAAAGCAAAATGGCATTTTATGCAGGTGGGTCGAGTACTCCTAGTGATCTCTATATGTATGATATGATAAGTAAGAAAGTTGAGAAATTAACATCTACACTTAATGCTGAGATTGAACCAGCAGATTTAGTTGTTGGTGAAGTAGTACGATTCAAATCCTTTGATGGACTAGAAATACCTGCTATTTTGTACAAACCTCATAATGCTAATGCAGACCAAAAAGTACCTGGAATTATTCAAGTTCATGGTGGGCCTGGAGGACAAACACGTTTGAATTACTCCTCACTATATCAATATCTAGTAAATCATGGATACGCAGTATTATGTGTGAATAATAGAGGGAGTAGTGGATATGGAAAGACATTCTTTCAAATGGATGATCAAAAGCATGGAGATGTAGATCTGAAAGACATTGTAGAAGGAAAGAATTATTTGGCTTCTTTAGACTTTGTAGAAAGTGATAATATTGGAATTTTAGGAGGATCATATGGAGGATATATGGTGATGAGGGCGATGACCCATGTACCAGATGAGTTCAATGTGGGAGTTAATATTTTTGGCGTAACTAACTGGCTTAGAACGTTAAAAAGCATCCCTCCATGGTGGGGTTCTTTTAAAGATGCACTCTATCTAGAAATGGGCGACCCAAATACTGCAGATTCTGTGCGATTGTATGATATTTCCCCAGTATTTCATGGTCACCAAGTAAAAAATCCTGTTATGGTTTTGCAAGGGTCAAAAGATCCTCGAGTGCTTCAAGTTGAATCAGACGAAATGGTTGCTGCCATGGAAGAACAAGGGGTACCGGTAGATTATGTATTGTTTGAGGATGAAGGTCATGGATTTAGAAAGAAGGAAAATCAAATCGAGGGATGGAGCAAAATAATGGGCTTTCTTGATCGAAACATGAAAAAAGAATTGAAAGATTGACATATTGATGTGCTAATATTTATGAATGCAATAATTCGTCAATTAGTCAATGATGGATTTTTTCAAATTGAAAGTGTGTTATTTAAAAATCTCACTTTGGCGTTCTTTTTGTTGATTGTTCTTCCTAGTTGTAATGAGGAAAAAGCAATCTATTCAAAGAATAGTTCAAGTAATATTATTACTGAACAATTAATGAAGAGCTTATCTCAGAGTATTCCATCTGATAAGATCATTAATAGAGCTACTTTAACTCCAGGTGGTGATTCTTTTTATATCACTCTTTCGGATTATGACTTCACAAATTTTGACATTCAGATTGCAAATATTAGAGGAGATTCAATTTTCAAACTGACACCTACTACCATTAATAGTAATGAACATGATGATCACGGATTATCTTTTAGCCCTAGTGAAAATTCCGTCTACTTTTCATCTACAAGACCTAGATCAGAACAGGATACTTCCTATCAATGGGCGATATGGAAATCAGAAAGCAAAGGTGAATCTTGGACAGAACCAAGGCATATTCCGATTCAAAATTTAAAGAACAAACATGTTTCTCATCCGAGTATTACAAGAGATGGCGTTTTGTACTTTCATTCTAGTGATCTCGATTATTCAAATATGCATATCTACCGGGCAGAATTGATAGATCATAAATATCGTGAAGCAAAAAAAGTGGTTTTCCCCACTCATTTCACTTCAGGCACCTGTACGCCTTACATTTCACCCAATGAAGATAATGTCATTTTTGCTTCAATAGGAACACAACTTGATCTTTACAGATGCTCATCCTTCATAGACAATGAATGGAAGGATTGTAATATTATGTCTGATCAAATTAATAAAAATGGTCTGGGCAATCCATCTGTTTCAATAGATGAGAATAAGTTATTTTATACGACAGGGACTTATGATTTCACTGAGAAATGGAAGATTAAGTTTACAGCTTTAGAATGAAACTCATTGAGTTTGATTATGGAAACTTGATTGGTAAACTACGATAATTCTTATTCTATTGTAAGCTTCTCTTTTCTTTTTTAGTTATTTCGTAGCAATAGTGTTTTTCATAATCTGGGCAATTGACCAATTCAGGGTGATTGAACTCTCCAATTTTAGTCATACCAATTTTCTTCATGACATTTTCCGATTTTCTGTTGTTTATCGTACAAACTGAAATTATCTTTTTTATGTCTAATTCATTAAATCCATATTCTAGACATCTTTTCGCGCCTTCTGTTGCATAACCTTTCCCCCAAGCTTTTCTTTTTATTCTCCAACCAATATCAATAGCAGGAGTGAATCTGGTTTTATACTCTTGAAATGCAAGTCCTATCATCCCTATAAATTCTCTGCTGTCCAAAACTTCTACTGCATAGTATGTGAATCCGTTTTCAGAAAAATGTTTTTTGAGTTTAATTATGAGATCTCTAACTTCATACGAAGTAAGTGTTTTTGGAAAGTGTTCCATTACTTCTTCATCAGAATTTAGAATTGCAAATTCATCTAAATCCTCATTTGTCCAATTTCGGAATCCGATTCTTTCCGACTTAAATATGTAATTGTATTCTTTCATTTTTTGTGGAAGCTCATGACTCCATCAATGCCTGCTAATGCATTTTATCATTTATCATTCTTTACTTTTTTATCTATTAACTAATTCTCCATCTATGAGTTCCTCGATATTTACCATGTAGTTTTTGAAGGTTTCATAATAATCATTGAGATAATATGTAGCACCCATGTAATACACTAAATGATTTTCATATTCTTTTGATTGGATTAAGTATTTATTGCTGGTGTCATTAAACTTATTTTGACCCAGCATAGCATACCATGTGTTTTTGTCTTTTTCTGTGATTTCTCTCATTCTTCTAAAATCACCATGATTCAACGCATAATCAAAACATATATCGTGTTTAGTAATTATCAATTGCTCTTGTTGACGTAATGGAACTAATTTAGAGTCCCATAGAGATAATTGGCCCCTTAGTTTTGAATTTTGTATTAGGCTCAACTTCCCAGAATTCATCGTTTCTTTTATCAAGCCTTCTGCTGGTTCAAAATAAGAATAACTTGAAAGTGCATTTTTAAAATTTATTGCAATTTGTTCCTCTGTAACCGACTCATTTTCTGGTCTGAAAAGTTTTATAAACTCAGCGATCTGCTCCACTTTAACTGAGTTAGAGGCTATTTCAGAATCAACAAAAGAAATGTTTGTTTCAATTTCTTCTTTATGTGCTATCAATAAATTATGCTCTTCATTATCTGATTTACGCACCTCATGCCAATTATTCAGTGCAAATGCAGCGACTATTCCCACAATAATGACAAAAAGCTCTAAGAGATACTCTGCCCATTTTTGCTTAAAGACTTTTAGGATATTTTTCATTATTTAGATTTAACAACCAATATCTGTATGGCGGAATTCCACTTATTTACTAAAGTAGGAATCCAATTTGAGAATGTCCTAAGCATGCTAAATAAACCTTCATTTATGATTATATGGCCAGTATACAAGAAGGATAATGTCTTACTGCGGAATAAAAACCTAGATCATATGACAATTATTCAGAAGAATCAACTCTTCAAACATTATAAACTTGTGTATAAGATAAGAAGACAATAAAAAAATACAACTCTCTTTGCTGAAAAACTACCATATGAAAACTATGTCCTTTTAAATGTTTTCGTTTCTCACCTCTATTATATTTTGGTCTTAAAGTTTATCTGCATTTTAGATCTGGTTAGGTGCTGATCCTGAAGGGCAATTAGTTACTTGACAGATTTAGCGCCTATATCCCTTTGATAAGATGGCAGTTGTGAGGCCATCCAAGTTCGCAATCATGATGACATAAGCGATACTTTATAGATCTATGAAAGATTGGCAAGAACATTCCTTCAACATACCAATCTGGCTTAATTGCCCAGACATTGTTTTTGTTGATTATTGATGTGATCAATATTAGTCAGAATCGTTATCTGATTTGATAAGCTTTCTAGGTTCAGGTCGCACAATTAGTAAAATTAACCCTAAAATCAACCTTTTTTACCAGTGACACTATCACCATATTGATTCAGTTATTTGTAGGCGGCTTTAAATATTCAAACTGTTATGATTAAAATTACTCAATCTGAACCTAACAATTCTAATCCAACTTCAAGACCTCCAAAAATGCCTTCTGCGGAACTTGAACACTTCCTATCGACCTCATCTTCTTCTTTCCTTTTTTTTGCTTTTCTAATAGC
>DKPS01000105.1 GCA_002471345.1 Saprospiraceae bacterium UBA7328 | reverse complement strand
TCCCGTCAGGAGTAAATTTGAATTGCAGAGGTTCACAACTCGTCTTTGCAAAAATTGTATTTTGACAAAACATTATTGGAATACAAAAAAGAACTAATATTAAGGATAGGGCAATTCTATACATGGCGGAAACTTAATAAAAATATTAAATCTTACAATTATCCAAATTGATATTGTCTCAAGTGTTTCTCAAACTATATAGAGAGAATTTTCACACGGAATTTGGAAATGACTGGGGCTCCATTTTACATCATTTGGTCTTGGTGCTTATGAATATCAATTATCCCTTCACTTGGTATGTTAAATGTATGGATTGATTTCAAAATCATATTTATACACTATCATTCCAGAAAAATAAAGCCTTCATATCTCTTTATTGTGATTCATTCAATTCGTCTTTTATCAATTGCGTGACTCTAAGGGTTTCTTCAAGACTCTCTTTGAAAGTTGAATTCACCCATTCTCTATTGTTTTTTATGGAATGTAACCAACTTAGATATTCTTTATCTTCAATCAAACTATCATAATCAAATGGAGCAAATCTAAATCCAGATTTTCTCATGAACCGTGCATGTTTAATCTTCTGGACTTCAACGAAAACCTGACCTACACGGTTATTTCTGTCTTGGGACCTATCATATGTTAATTCGAACAATTGAATGATTTCCTTTTTCAGTTCGTTATTTCGGACTATGTCAAACCCTGCATTCCTCATAGATTCATAACCAACATACGATAGCACCGTTTCTTCTGATCTCATATTAAGGGAATAAGCAAAATGATAATCTAGTGAGTCGTGATAGGGTAGTTTGTTTTCAATAGTGAGGATGATGGTTTCACTAGATATACACTATCTCGTTTGAATCCATCTTGGCTGATTCGTTCCAAAATATTAGAATTTGATTCAAGATTTTCTACCAAATCTTTTAAAATATTTGTTTCGCGGATACTGTCTTTCCTCCGTTCATTCCAATTGTTAATCTGAAGTGCGATCAAAATTCCTATTACGACTAAAGCTATTTCACCAATGGCGTAAATGAAGTATTTTTTTGTGCTACTAGAATCAATCAATGTCTTTCTTATTTTTCTGAGGAAAGGGAGCATTAGCTAAAGATAGGCAACAAAGCAGTATTGACAGTCATAGGGAAGAAGTTAAAATCGCAGTTGATTTTTGCATTTGTATTGACCGCTCAAAATGAAGTTTTAATTTATAAAATCCTTTCAGATGAGGAATTTAAGAAAGCGACATGAATATGCTTCACAGAATATTGGCAATTACAAATTAGTTCCTCATACGTTCCTTAATCTTATCACCAAATTGGTCTATATAATTTTTCATTTGAGCATAAGTGACCATTTGTTCATAAGCCCAGGAATTGGAGGATTTGATCTGTGAAATTAAAGTTGGAGAATTCTTCAGTTTTTCAAGTATGATTTCTTCTTTGTCCATATCCAGAAGCCCAATTCCGGCTAACTCTAGCTGCGATACATATCGTTCTCCCGCATTCCTGAAAAAATTATTTGATTCTGCCCAATCTTTTAGTTGTTCATAAAATTCGACTATTTCTGAACGTAACTCACTATCAGATATAACAGCAAGATTGCCAGAAGACGTGATTTCTACAAAAGCTGCACTTCTTATATCCATGACATTCACAAGCTTTAACTTATACAAAGAAGAAGATAATGGACTTATGTCGTCAGGTAGAATATCATCGAAGTTTATTAAGCTACTAGTATCTATACCAGTTATTTCCACTTTTTGACTGGGCACCCCTAACTTTGTAAGGATATTTTTGCCACATTTAAACCTGACTTTTGCGGAGTTAATTGCATCATTCAAATCGTCTGATGTAGACGAAATATCAGTAACAATTTGGGACAAGTAGTATTGTTCTAATTTGTTGTTTTCGAGGTTTATTTTCCAACTATTGATTTGGAGCGCGATCAATATTCCTATTACAACTAGAGCAATTTCACCAATTGCATAAAGAATATACTTTCTAGCATTGCCAGACTCAATCAATGACTTCCGTATTTTTCTGAGGAATGTGAGCATGAGCTAAAGATAACAGTTTACGAGTTACGCTCATGAATATTAAATGCACCCTTTCTATTCGACTTTCAGCTGATCAAAACTCATAATCTTTTAACTCGTTCTACTTATAACCAATCTTCATTCCCAGCTTTGTTGTTGAGATTATTGCAAAAAGCATAACGATATGCAAAGTCTGCTCATGACCATTCTGAGACTATTTATCTTGTGAAGGAGTTATGGCCATCAATTGTTATGTATTACTTGTCATAACAAGAGGGTGTATGTCACATGAATAGTTCATTCTTTAATTACATTCATTGATTCATGTATATTCCTTTTCAATGTTTTCATATATTGGTATATCCAACATGTTTTAGCTATGCCAAAAAATGATAATACTAAATCAGAAAAGGAAGATTCAAATACACTAAAAATTCTATACCGAGCGTATTTGGGAATACTACTTATAATTTGGTTTTTTTCAAGTTTCACTTTGTTTGACAGCTCTACATTTTCAGCAATTTATCCTTTTATTGATGGGGGAATTTTAGATGTTGTTGAGCTAGCCCTTTATGGAGGTTTACCATTTATTTTTTATAAAATTATTAGAAGGAAGACCGGAGAATAATATCAAATATTCGTTGGTGTTTGTTCTGAAATTCTGAATCTTTCTTGATTCATTATAGAGTTATTTAATCCTTCACCTTTACTAAGTCTAAAAATCGTTCATTTTCAAAAAGTGGCTTTAAGTTATGATCAAATTGGTACCTAAATGTTTCAAAACCATAGCCTAATTGTATTGAAATTGACAAAGAATCTATTGCTTCTTCTAACTTGCCTTCTACCACTAATAACTTTGATTTATGATATTTTCTGATATCTTCAAAAGATTCACCTCGCAATGCTTTTTCCAAAATCTCATATGATTTTGACATGTCTCCAACTTGAGCATAGCACATACTTAAATCTCCAATAAAAGTATAGTCAGTAATATTTTCAGGCCCTATTTCTGAAAGGTGTCTTTCAAAGTGCATTATGGCTGCGTTCCAATTTTTTAAGTACATCTCAGCTGAAGCACTCAATAGTAAAAATTTTGGTGACATATTATTCTCTAAAGCAAATTCCTTTAGTTGGTTGGCATATTCTTCAGAAAGAGTGTTTTCGTTTACAAGTAATAAGGAATTACAAATTCTGTATAACCACAAACCTCTTCCACTCACAGGTAGGTCTTTAATCAAAGAAGAGATTTTGTCAGCTTCATGCGAGTAAATCAGCGCTTCTATGTAATGAAAAGTTTCCCATGGATGTAAACTTCTAGTAGCACTGAGTTTTTCGTATTTTAAAACAACAGCAGCATAATCTTGCTGAAGCAACATGGCATGACCCACATATGCACTGAATTGATATTGATCATTAAGTTGAATCAAGAGCGGATCAATCCGTTCTGCCATATCAATAATTTTCTGTGGATGGTTAGCAGCGATGTAGGCATTAGCTGCACGAGTAAACGAGGTATAGTGACTAGGGTCCATTTTGGAAGCTTGATTTGCCAAATCAGCAGATTCGAGCCATTTACCATCATCTCTTGCACGCATAAATTCATATACTAATAGTTCCCATCGAGTATAATTTGGTTTTATTTTATCTAAAAAGATATAAAGTGAGTCTTGTGCATTATACCTTCTTTTGTTGTGATAATAAGGGATCAGTTTTAACAAGGGGCTTATAAATGTAGTATCTAATTGATATGCTTTTTTAAAGTGTTCTTCAGCATTATTACCGTCTTCATTAAAAAAGTCCATACCCTTCAAATACTCCAAATACGCGTCGTATCTAGGCGGTTTTTGAAGGAATCTCTTTTGATTTCTAATTTGTCAATAACCCAATATTTCTTGAGTGAAATCTTCAAGAAGATCTTTCATATTTGATTGAGATCCTATAATAGGCGAAGGAGCATGAATGACTTCTCCAGTTTCTGTATCTACAATATTGGGTTGAATGACTAATTCATCATTTTGCAAATAATACCTTCCAAGAATTACAAGACCGATGCCCGTTTCAGAAAACATTTTTATTCTTGATCCGGGTCCAATACCTGCATGTTGAATTTGATCTTTAATATTTGCCTGACTTATCACCTTGGCTTCTCCAGTTTCCATTAATCTACTGGTCAGCCAATCTGAGATCATTGTTCCGAAATGTTCAAGATTGTTAAGTCCTGTTTTATTTTCAAAATCAAGTATGGTTACACTTTTATTTTTTTGTTCATCGGTCAAATGAGTTGCATCAAAATTTATAAACCTATTGGTTATTAACGCAGTTAATATAAGCGCTGTCAATATATAGACCCATCGATATGGGCTGGATGATTTCTTGAGCTTACCTACCATATCCGATTTTGTCGGAATCAAGAAACCTTCATTAGCAAGTGCAATGACCTCCATCTTTTCCTCTACATTCTTAAAGTGGTATTTTCCCAAAGAATGAAATTTGAATTCAGTTTGGTTCTTGATTTTGTTCAAAAAGTCACCAGACATTAACACAGATCCCGCTGTACCCAATGACTCTATTCTGGAAGCAATATTGATATCATTGCCATATACATCATTTTCACGATACATGACATCTCCAAGATGTAGACCAATTCTTAACGGTACATGTGGTACTTGTCTTAATGTCTCCTGTATAACCTTTGAGCAGTGTACAGCGTCCAGCACGCTGGAGAAGAGATAGAGACTTCCGTCTCCATAGTTTTTTATAATCTCACCATTATATTTTTTTATGTTTTTCTGGAGAACTTTCTGATAATGCTTTAGTCGACTCATGGTATGACCTTCATCGGATTGCATCATAGATGTATATCCTACGATATCTGCAAAAAGAATTGCAGCAAGTCTTCGATTAGGTTGGTCTGAAGGCATGATGAAAGATAAATAGAAAAATGCAAGAAAGCTGTTAGATCATGGATGTAGTATTGATTTTATTGTAAGCTTAGATATATCACTAATAATTATATGGTATTAAAATAAATAATATGCTTTGGAATAGATGAAATCCTAATTTGAATGGTCCGTTTTGGATTTGGAAAAAACAAAAGTAAATAACCTTGTTTCGTTTACAAAAAAAACTAAATAGGATCATCTGAAAACATAACCTCTCAGTCTTAAAAATATTTATATACAAGAGCTATAAGAATACCGAATGTTCCAAATTGTCCTTGACATCTTTTTGAGAACCTCCCCAATCGCAAATGTAATTTTGGTCGGTTCTAAACTAAATCGCACCTGGAGTTAAATCAAGTTCAATTTCGAAAACTCGTTCTCTAACTTTTGTCCTAGGAATACCAATAGCGCAATTATTACTTGAAGTTCCAGATCCAATTATTTCTATATAGTCTATGTAGTCTTTAGAATTAGGATAGTTTTTGTCTAGAAATTCTAAAGTTGAATTGTACATTTTTTTACCTTCAAATAATTCTCGTACATATTCTTGTTTCATATATTGAATAGTTTTCAAGCCTGCTTCAAAACTAGGGTTCTTCTATAAGTTTTGGCTGATTTTAAATGCAAATCACTATAAAATTGTATGAGAGAACTTTGATAAATTAATTTGAAATCTCATTTTCTACTATAGTAAGCATCTCTTTCATTGAGATCAAAAGTTCTCTTTCCTCATCCACTCCGTTATTTTGCCAACCATGCATTTGAGCTATTAAGGACTCTACAGTGCGGTCGCTAAAAAAGCCTATATAATCTGCCTTGAATATGCTTTGTATTAGTGAGGTGTTATACTGATTATTCTTCACCCCCTGATTAGTAGTTGTTGGTATGTAATTTCTGAGAAGCTGGCTAAAGCTACTTTCCAAAGATCAATGGCCCAATCTTGCCCTTCAGTCGCATCGTGTACTTGATCTTCAAATTGGGAGAGGAGGGTAAGCAATCTCTCATTTTTGATGTGGCCTAATCTGCCAGAGGAAATGATAGATTTTATAAATCCTAATCTAGGATTGAATGTCCAGTAGGAAATAATACCATCCACTAAAGAATCTACAACTTCAGAATCTAAAGTCTGAATGTCATGGTGATATAGTTCTAGCACTTTTCTACTGCAGTCTACTGCAACTTCATGATTTAAGATGACATCTTCTAATTGGTTCTTGTTCACCAAAAGCTCTTCCTTTATGCCATCTAGAAGTTTTTGCTCTATCCTTTTTGAAATCAATTGATCGTTCCAATTATTAATCTGCAAAGCAATCAATATCCCGATGACCACCAAGGCAATCTCACCGATAGCATAGAGGACATACTTTCTTGTACTTCCAGACTCAATTAGCGACTTCCGTATTTTTCTTAGGAATATGAGCATTTAGTAAAGATAAGGAAGCGACATGAAGTGTCAATATTTTGGCTGTGGGCAACCAAAAATGTTCTTTTTTTGAGACTGCGAACAAGGAAGTAAGAAGCAACGATGTTATGGATGGCAAAAGATGTTACCTAACTCCCCTTAACAAACTTAGGCACTAAGATGATTAGGTGACCTTGTCAAGTTTGGGTTCTAATATCAAGGGATAAATCTCCTCATCCTACTTTCATGTTTTGCTATGGTTTTAATTTGCACTCAATTGGGATTTGGCCCATTTTTTACTATTGATTATTTTATAAAAGTCGTCAATAAATGAGTTGAATCGGTTTCTTTCTTCCTCTGATAAATAAGATGCACCTTGTATTATATTGTTGAAGTTATCTCGTTCATCATTGTAAAATTTTTTAATGGCCTCTAATTCGGCTTTGATCAAACCCTTAACCCTAAGATAACGAAGCTCAACATCCATGCTAGGAAATACATGTGAAGGGACCGCATATTCTTGAGCTACAATTGCGGAGTAATCAAAATCATAAGCTACAGCAAAGAGGCGATTATGATTATCTAGTAAAATGGTTTCAATATTGTGTCTGTTAGAAATTACCCAATCATTGTTGCAGATCATATATTGAAAAAAAACCATTTTGAGATACGCTTCGCGTTGCATTGATTGAGGACGAACAATGCCTTTCTTAATCAACTTTCCTCCTACTCTTCTAGCAAAGTTTTCTTCATCTTCTAAGATGAATCCTTGAACAACCTCCTTTTCATTTTCATCTGTAATCAAATTGACTTTTATAAGTTTAGACCTCAATCCTAGCGTGTCAATCTGTCGATACAATTCGTATACAAGATGTTCCTTTTTTACTGATATCTCTTGTGATATAGAATCCATGCATTGCAATACCAACTTTACTTTATCATTATTTGAAAATCCATGATTTCTCAAATCCGATTTATTGAAATCTATTTTTAAAGGAGGCAAAGTGCATAACTTTTTACGCATATTACCTCTTACTTTTACTCTAGATTTAAAAACCAATGGTTCATCCAAATCATCAGATATAATAACTTCAGAAGTTTGATACTCTTTGTCTAGTTTTGTTTCCAAAAGATGATTCACATCTGTTTTTAACGTCAAAATTGTATTTGAATCAACCACTTCAAATAAATAATCAAAGATTGATCTTTTGCCTTCTTTGTCATTTGAATCCAATAGAAGCCTATCTCCATTCTGTAAACCTCTATACAAAATATCATCCTCAAAAATTAAGAGCTCTCCTGATTTTCCAAATTTGATGCTGCTATCGATCAGTATAACTCTATTGTCATACAATGACATCACCTGTGGCATGGAGGTATGTCCTACAATAATTGATTCTTTATTTAGCTTGCCTAGGATATATTCAGCTTGTTCAGAATCAAAACCTTCAGGATTTGCATAGCCTCTATACCATAAAGGACCGTTTTCAAAATACATGGTTGATATAAATTCAGTAGTGTCATTCGCAATTATTCGGTCTGGTAAAATTTCATTTTTAAATACCTTGTTAACTTGACTCAATGAAATCTCTTTATCTATGACTTTTTTGGAAAAACCTCCATGAACAAAAACAAAGTCATTTATTGATACTGTTATATTCTTTGATCGCAACCATTGACCGAGAAGAGTTTTGTCCGAAAAAAGATCAGGATATGGGGTTCTTGAGACTCTGCTTGTATATCTATATTTAGGATTAATATATCCAATATCACCATGAAGCACCATGACTTCGTGATTGCCTAATAAGAGGTGAACTTTACCTCCGGCTTTCTTTGCTTGTTTTTCCAGTTCAAATAAAAACCATAGGCTTTCTGTCACCCTGTCGCCTCTATCAAAAATATCGCCGACAACCACCAAATGCCCATCCGTAAAACTCCAATTTTGCACGCTATCAATTATACCCTGTGCCGTGAGCAATTCAATTAATAATTCATGTTGCCCATGAACATCACTAATAGCAGCAAAGTGACTCACATTAGAGTAGGAAACAGTTGAGTCAATATCAAAATCCAAATTATGTAAATCAACCTTTGGAAGATTTGGGATATCAAAAAAGTCAATGGTATCATATGGTGTAATGGACTGCCTCCTTACCCTACCTTTTTGAATCCACATGCACTCTTTATTGTCTTCATTGATAGTAATATATGGGCCATCAAAAATCTTTCGATTTCTTTGAGCATCCATATCTTCTAAGACAAACAAGAAGCTTAGAAACAATAATATAAAATGTGAAGGCTTCATTTTTCTAAATAAAATACTTTATGAAGTGATTTAATAACTATGTCGTCCGATAAAGATAACGGCTTGGTTTTCAAAAATTTGCAAAATTTGAAATGCATAGCCATAGTTATGTGTAGCCAACCAGAGGTTGATCAGCTTTTGGCTGAATAATATTGCTAAGAAATTGAGGGTCAATGTGTCGTCTACAGAAGATGAGATACGTTTTAAATCACTTCTATTACAACTACCGTAATTGCTGCGATAACCAATAACGATAAAAATATACTAAACGCATTTGGAATTTTAGCGATTTTCTGCATATGTCTTCATTTTCAAATTGGTAGAGGAGCATTGATAGCCTTTCATTTTTGATTTGATTTAACTGAGAAGATGATATAGTGGATTTAACAAAGTCTGGTATAGGATTGAATTTGTTCATTGTCATTGAGATTCATTTGTAAACCACTCACAAAAGAAAAGGAACTTTGCTTATAGCAGAGAGTATTCCTTGCTTTTCCTTTGGAGCCCTCTATTTCAAGGAAAGGATGGAAAAGTAATATGGGAAGTGAAAATTTACTTTTTATTAGATAATTATATGAGTCATTCTGAATCAAAGAATTCTCTTCTTTAGATTATACAATATATATGGATTATGCCCTGTACCTTAAAGCACTAATCTAACAAAACCAATGCGCATGGAAAACTATGTAGAGATCCTGAATGATAAATATTTTGAAGGCAAGCTATCTAAAAAATTTAGGAATAAATTAGAGAATATTCCTATTGACAGACCTGATGTTTTGTCAATGGTAGAAAGAATGTTTAGGCTGATCAATAACGCCAATATCCCTGCTACTGATTTGTCTGAAATGCTCGGAGAAATATTGGGGACATTATTAGGCCGGATCTTACCAAGTGCATGGGAGGATAGAATACCACCAGTTACAGTACCAGGTAGACATGCTGCCATAGACAAATACATTAAGATGAGTCAATGGAATTCAAAAGAGGCAAAATCTATGATGGATATTGGTTGCGGATTTCCACCTTATACTACCATTGACACCGCTAATTATTTTCCAGATTGGAATATATTTGGTGTTGACCCTTCACTTCCTAAATTCTTAGTCCATGATGAGTCAGGAAATTATGCCACCTTTTCGGAAGGAAAATCCATTGTCTATTTCCAACCTTCTAATCCAACTATTGAAAATTGGGATCTTTTACTAAAGGATAAAGAAGAAACCAAGAGCAGATTTTATAAACTTCTGAACCAATTAGATGGCCATCCGTCAAAAGATAAGAATATAGTACCACGACTTGAGCTAGATCCAATAAAAATCTATGAGCAAAATAACTTGTCTTTTATAATTGGCGGAATAGGGGCCGTAGATATTAAGCCGGTGGATGTGATTAGATGTTTCAATGTGCTTTTTTATTTCAATAATGCCTTCTTCTTAAAAGCTCTGTCATGGTTTAAAGGTAAACTGACTGAAGGGGGATTATTATTTATAGGAGGAAATTGGGCTGCTTCAACTGAATCATTTTACGCTGTTTATCAAAAAGAGGGAGATGTTTTACATAGACGAGAATTTGCATTTAGTATAGATTGTATCTGTCCATTCAGCGTGGCTACCTGGTATGCTAATCATGATGATGATCAGCAAGCTGCTGAGTTAACTAAATATGTTAAAATGATACGTCAGGACGATGACTTTATGAAAGAATTTTATGCATTTCATGATCTACAGAGGGCTGCTTACGGTATATGTCCAAGGGACTCTGATGGTTACTATGACAACATCGATTCCAGCATAGCTCCTGAAGATATTTGGCCCTCTGTAGGCAAGATATTAGAGGAGCTGAATGAAAATGGATTTAATGACAAAGCAATTCAAGTATTGAGAAATTCGGGGGTCAATGCTAAGTTAAATGAAGTGGGACATTTGTCAATTTTATTCTGATAAGGCTTAGCCAGAATTGCGAAGGCCAGATAATAATTTAGTTGATTGATTGACAGAAATGAAGTTGTGGTTTTATATGAATATTCAATTGATGTGCGTATGGCAGCGGCGAGATGTTTAGATAAAAAAAGAGAAGGCTCATGATTTAAGAACCTTTCCTTTGAGCAGCCTGATAGAGTCAGTTAAGAAATCAATTTTTAAGTTAATTAGGAATTTGCATCTGATATGGATTGAAGTTGAAAAGTAAAAAATGAGTTGAATCTTGAAGCTCAGGAAAAGATATTTATTGCCCATTTTGGAATTCATATTGAGGATTAATGAGAATAGTTGTAAAGAGTTGGAGCTAAGTGACGTAGATGCGAGAGCTAATAACTAAAATATGCTGAATGAATCCTTGTGTTTACACATTCTATTTTTGGATTGCTTTCAGAGATGTTGTATTCTCTCACAAGTATCCGAATTGATAGATTATCTCAATAGCAAAGTACATTTCATGAATATTGAAGGCACTAAAGTTACTTGTCCCTAATCCATAGATTAAGTTTCTTCTGAAAGAAATGGTTGAAGTAGTCGAATAGAGAATAGGGTAGTAAGGACATTTAATTGATTGATGAATATTGCATGAAGTTTAACCTAAATAAAAATTATTGATTTACCATGGCATACGTGGAAAAACGATAAAAAGTGACTATGTCTGGACTATGAGAAGTAACCATGTAAAAATTCAAATTGGAAAAGAAATATCAGGGGGGGCTGAAATGTACATTTATATACCCAAGCATTGAGTAATATACCCGAAGGTGTAATGACAACTGATAATGACCTATACATGATTGATGATGAACAACCTACTATAGAATATTTTAAACAAGTTGTTTTAGATAAGTATTCTAGCGACTATATCGTAAAGTTAATGGAAGGAATTCCAGGAGAATATAATCTTACAGCGAATAGCTTAAAATAAATTTTAACTCAGAGGATTTATTTTTTTCCGCAATATTCTCTTCGGCAAAAGAGTAGAGCCCTTTTCTGACATATAAGTTATGGGCCATTCCTAATTCAATTCTTTGTGATATTGGAAATGAATATTGAATATCTGTAAAGTGAACCCGTTCTTTTCCTTTTGGTCCTGAGAGTGTCCACATCATCCAATGATCATAATTCAATTTGACAGAGCCATATTTTTTTGAACTTATATCAAAATGCATTTTGATGAAATATCCAGAGCCCATAGTATAATCTCTAAATGCATCTGGATCTCGAGGTTTTATCAAGTCTATAGCTTCAGAGTCAGTTGCACCCAGTGCAATGACACCTAAATTCATTTTTAGATTTGAAAAGATGTCATTTGTAGCCTTTGTGAGAAGCCAGCCTCCTGAAAATCCCAAAGATCCTAATTCATAATTGTGTGTTTTTATGTAGTCATAATCTTGAAATAGCCCGTAAATAATTGTTCGTTTTTCAATTACTTTTCTCTTTCCATGAAGAATAGCCGTAGATCTCATATTCCAATAAGGTAGAGGAAATGCATTTTCATTTTTATCATTATGTTTATCAAATCTAATCCACCCTTCGAACCAGAAAATGTCAAATGGACTAATTGTTATTTCTTTATCTTCAAGATTGCCGTAAATGATATCTAATTCAATAATTGGAAGTAATCTCTGGTCGGGAGTTACATTGGTATTAAGTATTTGGAGTCCCATTAGTGATATCTTCATTTCTAAATTCCTATGGATATGATTTCTATGAAGATGGTGATCATTGGTCAGCCCAAACATTAATCTATTAGCTTCTCCTATTGGATTTACCAAGAAATTCAATATTTCTTTTTGTCTTCTTTTTTTACCATTTGTTCTATCGTCGAGAATATTCTCAGATAATCTATGAATTACTTCTCCAAGGTGAAAGCCACCTAAAATGTTTGTAAAGAAGTCATTAAGGCTTGGCGGTAGAACTTCACCAAAATATTCCCACATTGCTGTTCCTCCTACGGTGTAAGCCGCAGATTGCCAATATGAAAGACCAACAGACCTCGCTGAGGAGTAATACATCGATCCAGCATAAGGGTGTGCAAACCAATTTGTGGTAAATAAGTCCCAATCCCATTGTGGAGCTTGCTTTAAATTCTTCTTCCAAGAGGCCCAATTCACATCTGCCCATTCTCTCCCCGAGGGAAGAACATAACGATTGACTCTGTTTAGTGATATATTGGTTATTGTTGTAGTTAGGGTCGCTTTTAAATGAGGAGAGTTATAAGGAATAATTGAATCTACTTTTTGGGCAGATAAATGAAAATGGAAGAGGAAGAAAAGGATGATAAGCTGAAAACTTACTTTAACCTTCGTATTCATGTTATTGAAGATTGTAGTTTGTAATAGACAGTCCGATTCTTAAGTAATGTAGACTTTGTTCTAAATAAATATTGTAATTGTCTTGTCCTAGATAACCATACTTTGCAAATACTCCAAGGTGGTGACTAAAAGGAAGCCGATAGTGATAAGAGAAAGTATAAGAAAGGGCTTTATTTAATGATATATTTTGAATGCTTTCTGTACCGAGGCTAATTGCAAAATCGAAAAGGTGAGTGTAAACAGGTTCTGTTTTGTCATTAGAACGACCGATAAAATACCTCATATTATAACCGATAATATACTTGTGTAAATCATCATGATCAAATTTTTCTGATCCTAATGCATCAAATTTTAAGTAGTATGTATTGTTCAAATATGAATTTTGAGTCCATTTCGAATTTTTCATGCTAAGGGTTAAGTTATTTGAAGAGAAATCTCCATCTACAATGTTATAGATATAATTATCAGGAAGATTTAATGTGTTGTCTTGAGAAGCTAAAGTTGGAGCGTCCTGACCATTGGAATGATGGGTGAAACTTAGCTCTATGTAGGAAAATGAGAACGCGAATTGTTTTTTTCGAGGATACAATTGATATGTCAAATGTATGCCAGGTAAAAGGCTAGGAGTTTTGATTGCATGTGAAGATTGCCATTTATAATTTGATCGCAACGGCTCTCTTCTTTTGTCCCACACTCTTATTCGAGTTCCAAAAGTTGCCCATCCTTGAATTCTTGATTCTTCTTTGTCGAAAAGAAATACAAATGGAAAAAGATCTATTCCTGCCAGAAAATAATTGTACCTAAGAATGCCACTTTCAGGTTCAATAAATTGATAATCTTTAAAGTGAAAATCTCCAATAAATGGAAATCCAATTTCTGAAATGGGCTGATTCAGTTTGATTATCTGTTTGAAGGTATCTTTTGTCTGGGAATTGGAAACATTTGGTTTAAGTATTATGCCGAGTAAAATGAGAATAAATCTCAACCACTGATTCATAGAAGGATCTTATAAATTGATTTTTATAAAATTATTCTAATTTATGAGTACGAATAATGATTTAGATCATTGAGAGATATGAATTATGTCAACAGATTATCAAGAAATTATAAGATGATTTCTTTCTTAAAATAAGATTGATAAAATAATGTAAACGAAATTGGTGGAATGCAAAATTGGAAATGCCAGAAAGAAGGATTTAAATATATTGACAAATATTTAGAACGAATATATAGGTAATTAACAATAGAGCCTGTTGACTAAG
>DKPS01000251.1 GCA_002471345.1 Saprospiraceae bacterium UBA7328 | reverse complement strand
AAGGATTAATGAATTTAATATTAAGTGAATTGCAAGAAAATTAATTAACGACGAAGCCATATCTTGCAAAATTATTGTAATCGTTTTTTATAAGTATAAAAAGTAGGATGTAGTAATAAAGAGACATTCTAATTCTCAAAATCAAACACATGAGTATTATTTCTTGATACAATTACCTTTTCAATCCATCCCCGCCTCACTTATCATCAATAAGAAAGCCAACTGAATTGATTTATAAGCCTCTCTATCTATCCACCATTCATCCAAGGAATGTGCATTAGCACCGACACCTCCTCTTCCAAGTGTTACAGCTGGTATACCTAGTGATATTGGAATGTTAGAATTAGTACTCCCTCTGGTTAATTTGGGAGGTTTACCCATAAAAGCAGTAGCGGCCATTGCACGTTGTACTAAAGGTAAATGTGGTGGTAATTCACCAGAAGGTCGATTCCCTATTTTATCGATTTTTAAAGTAATGTCAGCTCCTATTCGTTTAATCTTGTTTTGATTCTCTAATGCCTTATTTGCTGCGGTGTACAACACTTGCTCAAGTGTATCTAGCCTTTTAGGGTTTATAGATCTCATGTCTATCTCCATCCAAGATTCAAAAGGAACTGAATTGACAGAGGTTCCTCCACCTATTCTTCCTACATTATAACTTGTACGATCTCCATAAGAAGTGAATTTGTCAGCTTCTACCACAAAAAGTTTTATAGCATCTCCTAGTGCATGATGAGGATTACCTAATCCAAATGCACCCCAGGAATGTCCTCCTGGTCCTAAGAAATTGACCTTATACCGATATGATCCCAGCCCTTTGATATTGACTCTTCCTATGGATCCACCATCTATCGCAATCCATGCATCCGTCTTATAGCCTTTATCAGAAAAAATATGTTTTACACCTCTTAGATCACCTAAACCTTCTTCTCCTACTGTGCCCACAAACAAAAGGTCATCTTTAGTTTTGATATCTGTTGCTTCTAATGTTCTGATCATACAAAGAATCATAGCAAGTGCTCTTGTGTCATCTGAAATGCCTGGGGCGAAAAGTGTGTCTCCTTTTATTTTTACAGACACATCAGTTTCTTCTGGAAATACGGTATCCAAGTGACCATCTATTGCTATAGTTCTTTCTCCTTCTGTTCCTTTTATCAAAGCAAAAACGTTACCTACTTCATCTATCCAAACTGAATCCACTTTGAGCTCTTTTAGCATTTTGGCGAAAGCCTCACCTCTTTGCTCTTCTTTAAATGGAGGTGCAGGTATTTCAGTGAGGTGGATATGTTCGGTTAGAGTTAACTTCTCATCTTGCTGAATCAGATCAAGAGCCTTTTTGATCTTTTTATTTTTGACCAAATTCTTAATCTCTTTTTTGTAAGAGTCATGAATTATTGCCTGTTCTTGCGCATTCATGTTGCTTATTATGAATACCAACAACATGGTGATTACATATTTTAGATTAGATGTCATAGTCTCATTTCGTTAGATCTGCTCGAATATATTAGTATTTCTTGCATTTAATAATTACCTGCTCGAATATATTCAAGATATAAGATCACTTTATAGTTTAGCAGTATGAGGAGTTCGATCATTTGTATTTATGTTTTTAATACAATGATTTTAATCAGCTGCTCATTCTTATTAGGACTCGCTCAATCCAATGAAGGGAATGAATTCTGGTTTGGATTTATGGAGCATAGAGACCCTAACAACTCAAAAGTAGTGATGATCACTTCTAGGGTTAATACTACTGGAACCATTAGTGTTACATCTATTGGATTTAGTAGAGATTTTACTGTTGCTGCTAATGATGTTACAGTATTTAGAGACCTTCCAAAATTGGTTGAAACTAAAGGTTCAGAGTACATCAATAACAATGCGATTCAGATTGTATCTGATGATCCAATTTCAGTTTATATTCATCAGTACTTTCAGATGCGATCTGAGGCTTCTATTGTTCTTCCTAGGTCTTCAGTTGGTAGTGAATACTATGTAATTGCTTATTCTGGTGTGCCCACAGGATTTGGAAATGGAAATGATGTCTTTCCATCTGAATTTTTAATAGTAGCAAATGAAGATGAAACTGAAGTAGAAATTACGCTTTCTACAAATTCAGTGAGGAAGGAACTAGTCATTCAGTTGAATTAAATAGGGGAGAGGTGTATCAAGTTCAATCTCAAGAATGGTCTGATGATCTGACTGGTTCACATATTAAGGCCAATAAAGATTTTTCACTTTTTGCTGGCACAACATGGTCACAGGTTCCTGTAGGGTGCACATTTGTGGACAATCTTATAGAACAGATGTACCTAGTAAGTACTTGGGGGAAAAGATATGTAGATTCACCTTTTGCTAATACTTCTACAGACTTATTTAGAGTCATAGCCTCAGAGAATCAAACAATTGTAAATGTGGAAGGCAACAGTAATATGCAATTACTGCTAAATGCAGGTGAGTATTCTGATTTTGATGCAAGCAATGGAGCTTACATTGAAGCCGATAAGCCTATATCTGTTGCACAATATATCAAGGGGCAGGACTGCAATGGAGGCGTGGGTGATCCATCTATGGTGATCCTGAATACTGTGGAACAAATAAGAGATACTGTCACTTTATTCAATTCAAGGTTTGAAGATATTACTTCTAATTATATCAACATTATTTGCAAAGCAGGTGAAGAGGATTTGATATTCTTTGACGGGGAGAATGTTTTAGGTTTGGGGAATTCATTTAATGTGCTTGGGTCGAATGGACTATTTGCCTATGTTACGATTCCGACTTCTGCAGGAGCTCATACCATTTATTCGGGTGGATGCGGTATTATAGCTATGGCATATGGCTATGGCAATGTGGAATCTTATGCATATAGTGGAGGAGCTTCTTTTAATGATATCAATGAAAATCCCATTCCTGACGGCAGTTGTTTAAACGAGACAATTAAATTTGAAACAGGATTACCTCCTGGTAGATTTAAAGTTATGTGGGATTTGGGGGATGGTAATTTTACTTCTGATCATATTTTTGAACACAAATACCCAGGAGATGATACAGGAAATTATAATCTTTCCTTAATAATAGAAGACATATGTTTTTTTGAAATAGACACCTTATACAAAAACCTTAAAGTCACTTTAAGACAAGACCTCACTGCAGGAGCAGATCAATCAGGATGTGAGGGAACAGATATTGGAATCGAAGCAAATGACCTTTCTGGATCTACATTTGAATGGACTGGCCCAAATGGCTTTATCTCAGATGAACAATTTCCAACCATCAAAGAAGTAATCTTAGAATCGACTGGGAAATATGAAGTTCAAGGAAACATTTCGGGGTGTAAGACTTTTCCTAAAGAAGTGGAAGTAGTTGTATTTGAGAACCCCAAACCTTATTTAGGAAATAATTTGATTTTATGCCCTGTGGATGGTGAAGAAGCCATTCTAGATGCGAATCTATATGAGACTTATTTATGGCAGGATGGCAGCACTAATCAAACATTAATGGTAAGTGATTCTGGCTTATACTATGTGGATGTAATGGATGAAAATAGATGTATAGGAAGAGACAGTCTCTTTATCGTT
Organism: Saprospiraceae bacterium UBA7328; assembly: GCA_002471345.1. Taxonomy (GTDB): domain Bacteria; phylum Bacteroidota; class Bacteroidia; order Chitinophagales; family Saprospiraceae; genus UBA7328. Next base: position 7,317 of record DKPS01000251.1, on the reverse strand, counting down.
CAACAATGTCCTACTCGGTACTATCTACCCTCAGCATTCACGCCAAATGGAGACGGGGAACATGATTTTTTTGGAATACAAGGCATAGAAATATTATCAATGTATTTGGATGTGTATGATCGGTGGGGTAACCAAGTTTTTAATACTCGGAACCCTAAGGAAGTTTGGGATGGAAGGCATCATGGATCCGATTGTGCAGTTGGATCTTATATCTGGTTTTTACGAATAGATGGATATAGGGAGGATGCATCTCATTTTACTGATACTAAAAGCGGTACAGTATTGTTATTGAGATAATTCGAAGCAATAAGGAATTTAAGGATCATTTATGCCTTTTGATCAGTTCTATCCATCTTGTCCATCATTTTTCACCGTGCCCTCTTGTCATTCACTATTTTTCCTAAGAGCACGACCTAGATCTTCTTTAATGAGATCATGGTAAATAATTCGGATTGTATCTTTTTTTCAATCTTAAAATCAGAAGGCAATAGAAACAACGAGTTGTTACAGCTTCATTTTCAATGAATTCTTCATTTATAATCACACAATTTACAAATCGGGGATTAGTTTTGCTTGGATATCTTATCTAATCGATTTCTTGGTGAGCAGATATTTCATGCTGGATTCCAAATCCTACTTTGGGTCTTTCAAAAGTTATTGGCCAGATGAGTTCAAAGGAATCAATAGACAGAGAATTAAGCAATTGAAAATTAGAAAGCTTGTCATTTGACAATGAAGTGAGTTGAGAATTTATAAAGATAACCAGCCTAAAACATCAGGATGATCTATAAAATATTGGTTATTGTTAACTTTTATTGGTAATTGCATTCTGGTTTGGGTTCCCCAATTTTGTTGTGCGATGGTAATCGACTCTCTTTTCACTTCTGATATGATGGCAATATGGCCAAAAGGATTTAGATTATTGCGGTCAAAAACTAGGATCATATCTACTTTTGGGCTTTTTTTACTACCATTTACATATTGGGTCATTGCTCTTCTACTATTCCAACCAGACTTCACATTTTTATCAAAAAAGTCTTTAGCATGACCATATGTATCAGGCATTTTGTGCTCGTAATTCAAAAAGTAAAAACGCTTTACAAATTCAACGCATTGCCATTTTAGCCCCAAATTGTATCCATCTTTTGTTAAGTTTCTACCATGATTTTTAGAAATTGATCCATTTAAATAGATTTTAACTCCTTTGTATTGATCGATGACAGTGTTAACTATTGATGACTCGTTAATCGAATCTATTTTATTTTTTGAATGAATTTCACCTTCTCCAAAAAATATGAATGTGAGTAGACCTGAAAAAAATATAATGGTACTTATGTATTTCATGAATGGCAATGCGTAAATGATTTGACTTGAAAATTAAAAAATAAATGAAGATTTAGTCATTTTAATACTAAGTCTTGAGATAAAAGAAATAGAGCCCTAATTTATTGTCCAAGTGATCCTATGGTATCATATATTTGTCAAAAATTAATAGTAAAAGATGTTCGATAGTCTCAGTGGGAAATTAGAATCTGCATTTAAGAATATCAAAGGAGATGGCAGGTTAACGGAAGTAAACATTGCTCAATCTATAAAGGAAATAAGAAGAGCATTAGTCGGAGCTGATGTTAATTATAAGATTGCCAAGGAATTTACTGATAAAATAAAGGATCAAGCCCTAGGAACTAGAAATGTTCTAAAAGCAGTGAAGCCAGGAGAACTCATGGTGAAAATAGTCATGGAGGAGATGACGGCTTTAATGGGAGGTACTGCTGAAGGTATCAACCTCAATGGTAATCCTTCAGTGATATTGATTGCAGGCCTTCAAGGATCTGGAAAAACAACTTTCTCTGGAAAGTTGGCCAAATATCTAAAAGCCAAAAAGAATAAAAAGCCTCTACTAGTGGCTTGTGATGTATACAGACCTGCTGCTATTGATCAATTGGGTGTACTTGGAGAGCAAATTGGAGTACCTGTGTACAAAGAGGTAGGAAACAATAACCCTGTTGAAATTGCTCAAAATGCGTTGGTCCATGCTTCAGAAGAAAAATATGATGTAGTAATTGTGGATACTGCAGGTCGACTTGCCATTGATGAGCATATGATGGATGAAATCAGTAAGATCAAGAAAGGAATAGAGCCTGATGAAACTCTTTTTGTGGTAGATTCTATGACTGGTCAGGATGCAGTTAATACGGCTGCGGCTTTTAATGAAGTCATTGATTATAATGGCGTGGTACTTACTAAGCTCGATGGAGATAGTAGAGGTGGGGCAGCACTGTCCGTGAAGTATACTGTCGGTAAACCCATCAAGTTTATTTCCACAGGTGAAAAATTAGATGCCTTGGACATGTTCTATCCAGAACGGATGGCTCAAAGAATTCTAGGGATGGGTGATATAATTTCATTCGTAGAGAGGGCCCAGGACCAATATGATGAAGTAGAGGCAAAGAAGCTAGAAAAGAAGATCAAAAAGAACAAATTTGATTTCAATGACTTCTTAAAACAGATAGAGCAGATAAAAAAGATGGGAGATCTGAAGAGTCTCATGGGCATGATCCCTGGTATGAATAAAATGACCAAAAATTTGGATGTTGATGATTCTGCTTTTGATAAAGTGGAATCTATAATTTTCTCAATGACCCCAGATGAAAGACGAAATCCAGAATTGCTAAATATGAGCAGAAAAAGACGTATTTCTAATGGTTGCGGTAGAGATATACATGAGATCAATATGTTTATCAAACAATTTGATCAGATGCGTAAGATGATGAAGATGATGAGCAAAGGAAATAATATGCAAAACATGATGCAGAATTTACAGCAACAAGGAGGTCCTAAATTTTAGATTGCAAAAGAACAGTGTCCCTTTGTACTGAATCTTTAACCAAGTTTTCAAATCTTAGCTCCATCTCACCTGCAGAATGCTCAATACTAGTAATGCTTGTCGTTTGTACTATTCCTTCTACATACATTTTGACATCATAGCGATTGTTTCCTTCTCCTGCATTGTGATGATAATCTAAAACTGCTTTTTGATCTATGTCAGGATGCTTTTCATTCCAATCTGATAACCATTGCAATCGCTTTTCCTGCCATTCCTCAGGGTATAGTGTACTGGATGCCCATAGATGAGTAGCATTAGGATCAAGGATTCTAACATGTTTCAAATTGAAATCCCATTTTAATTCAAATAGCTTTCCATTGTCATAAAGAATCATTGTGAATGGCTCAATACCTCGAAGGCTATAATTTTTCAGGAAATCGGAAGCCGAAATATGTTCAAACATTTCTAATGCCATGATACCTCTACTTTTTACATAATCGTTTCGCCTGGTATGTGCTGTGAATGCACCGTTTAAAATACAGACTAATTGATCTGAGTCAGAGATTGCTATCCATGTTCCTTTGGCGCCTTCATCTCTCGGATAAAGGACTTTTTTATTATTGATCTGCTTTGAGATTAACTCATTCGCATTGCGATAAGGATACTCATCTCTATTAGAGGTAAAAATAAAACATTGATCAGATCCTGTAGGAATGTAGGTTACAGTACACATAGATAATCACTCATTATATGGCAGCGTCCAAAAGTAACCACATTTAGTATTCCTGAGCCAAATCTTCTTTTAATATTCAACAACTATTTTTCCAAAATGCTGTCCACTTTCTTGGTATCTGAATGCGTCAGCAAGTTGATCAAATGAAAATGATTTATCAATGATAGGTTTTATGCCATTTATATTTATAGCATTTATCATTTCTTCTTGCATTGCTCGACTACCTACCGCTATACCGTGCATGTTTATGAACTTGAAGAATAGTTTTGGAAAAGTAAGTTCTCCTTTTCTTCCCCCACTTAAAATGCCGATAGCAATAGCCGTCCCACCTATTTTTAAAGCTTCAATTGATTGTCCCATTGTAGAACCTCCTCCCACATCTAATACTAGATCTACTCCTCCACAAGCCTTATAAATAGATTTACCCCATTTAGGATCTTCTTTATAATTAAAGACCATTTCACAACCCATTTCCTTCAGCCTTTCTGCCTTGGCAACAGACGAAGTAGTGGCAATTATTCTTACACCAGCAGCCTTAGCAAATTGTAGACCCAAAATTGACATTCCTCCGCTTCCTTCTATCAATACGGTCTGACCTGATTTGAGTTGCCCTGTATCCATTAATCCATTCCAAGCGGTAAGGCCAGCACAGGGGAGTGTAGCAGCTTCAGCATAAGTAAATCCTTCAGGAATATTTGTAAGACTCTGTTGGGAAATACAAGATTCTTCTGTGATATATCCATCTATGGTTTCACCTGATACTCCAGCAATTTTTGTGAATTCTGGTTTGCCATCTATCCATCCTGGAAAAAATAAAGACATGACTTTATCTCCTACTTTCCATTTATGTACATCACTTCCTATTTCTACTATTTCACCAGCACCATCACTCATAGGTATTCTACCTTGAGGTACTGGAATTGCTCCAATTGCCACCAGGTAGTCATGATAATTAAGTGACGTTGCATGCCACCTGACTTTTACCTCACCACTTTTTGGAGCGTTGTTCTCCTTGTTTATAATTTCTAAGTTTTCTAGTCCTCCTGGGTTTCCTACGACTACTGATTTCATTTATCTAACTTTTACTCCGTTTTTCTATATCTAAGATGCTATGAATATCATTTATTTATAGTTATAACAGTTAATAATTATTTCACAATTACAGAATTCCAGATCAAATAAGATTATATCTGTATAAAAATCTTATCGTGTTTGCTTAAGCTATCGTAGTGATGAGCCAAATATCTTATCATTACATTTGTAGTCAATTAGATTGAGCGGATGAAGCCATTAGCGGAAGTAACAGATTTTTCAAAACAAGAAGTAATACCAGGGCCTTTTGGCAGGTTCTTTATTAAGTATTTGCATGACGAAAGGGATCTGCCTTTCATATATTTTATGATTCAGATAAGTCTGACCTTTGTTCCTTTAGCTTTTACGGCATTCTTTCTAGATAATACTTCTTGGTTATGGTGGTGTGTTTTCGTGATCTATGGCGGAGGGCTTATTTTTTATGCTGGCCCTTTCATCTTAATGATGCACAATACCAGTCACAGACCTTTCTTTAAGCCTCAGTACAAAATTTGGAATAGATTCATACCATGGGTTCTCTGCCCTTTTATGGGGCAGTCACCTGACACCTATTTTTCTCATCATATAGGAATGCATCATGTAGAAAATAACCTTGAACATGACTTAAGCTCTACGATGAAATATCAGAGGGATAGCTTCGTCGATTTTATGAAATATTTTGGGTCATTTTTATTTGTTGGAGTAGTAGAGTTAGTGGAATATTTGAAGAACACAAATAAAAATTTGTTGAGAAGAAGAGCAATAAAAGGAGAACTCTTTTTTCTTCTCTTAAGTGCTGCGTTATTGTTTGTTAATTTCAGAGCGACCATGTTAGTATTTATTCTTCCCATGATCATTGTGAGATTTTCGATGATGATGGGGAATTGGGCTCAGCATGCTTTTATAGATCCGTCTAATCCTGAGAATAATTATCAAAATAGCATTACATGTATCAATAGTGTCTATAATAAAAGATGCTATAATGACGGATATCACATAGGGCATCATATAAGACCAAATCTACATTGGACAGAAATGCCAAAAGACTTTGTGGATAACATAGAGAAGTACATAAAACAAAAGGCAATAGTTTTTGAAAAAATAGACTACTTCCAGATTTGGCTTTATCTAATGCTTAAAAGATACGACTGGCTTGCTGATAATTTTGTGAATCTTGGCAATCAGTTTAATTCGAATGACGAGGTGATTTCTTTTATGAAATACCGAACAAAAAGAGTGATCACTTAACTTTCGGTATTATCAGTGAAATGCGCTTTAAGTCTTAGACATTTGTCTTTCCATGTGTTATTTGGCCCCTCTTCCTAAAGGTATAGTAGCAGATATAAAAGGCAGTGCAACGATATCACTCAAATCCTCCGTAGGACGCCACAGTGCAGCATTTAGTGCTGCTCCATTATCAAAATGTATTCTTAGGCCTAAAGACAATACCGCCGTAGAGTCATTGGCATCATTATATAGAATTATAAAGTTGTCTGAAACAAAGCTCAATTTTTGAGACAGTCTAAAATTTCCTCCGATCATAATAGGAACTATACTTTCACTAACTCCTCCATCGAAATCAAATCCTAAACCTGTACCAATGCTGATGTTGTTATTCCTATTACCAAATGTAAAACTGGTATTAACAAAACCAAATCCGCTAAAATCATTGGAGGGAGATGTAAAGACTGTAGTCCCAATACTCCATGCACCTTGATCTGAAAAGTTTAAACCAAACTTGGGTGAAACGTAAAGAATGGGGAATTGCTCACCAAATAATAAAGAAGCTAATTCTCCACCTACTGCAACATTAAAATTATCAGTAATTCCAACAGCATAGGAATTAAAGAATACACCAATATTTTCATAATAGCTTTGTCCTTTCTTGAGCAGAAAGCCTGTTGGTGAAACCAGATTCCTAGTTGAATTGTAATAATCTATTTCGTTTTCTTCAGAATTGATTGTTTCGGTATTACCAAAATCTATCGAGGATATATCGTTTCTTAACAATGTTATTGTGCCAAGTGATTCCGAAAGGATCGTGATGTTTAGATCTGTTTCACTGATCAATTCTCCTGTAATTATATTCCCATCTTTTGTAATGACCTTCACCTGAGTAGTTTGATCGGATTGTCCATTTAAACTAATTAGGAGGATGATAAAAACTATCAGCGTTGATATGATTTTTTTCATGTTGTGATGTTTTGAAGTTTGGCAATTAGTCTAGATTAAAGGACTTGATATCATTTTTCACTTCTACTAAGAGTGAATGAATCTCAACAATACTGCTTGAAAATTGGGATAGGTCTTCATTTTCCTTTCTCAAATGATTGTCAAATCTTTCAAAATTGGCATTTATTTTCTCCTTAATTGACGTGATATACTGTTTTAGTTTTTCGCTTATTTCTTCTTCAAAAAGTGCTCTTCCTTTTTCTATTTCAGCGTCAAAACTTGCAATGATTTTCTTTCTTCTGATCCCTAATGTAACACCCGCTACTATAAATCCTAATGCAGTAAGCACTCCTCCAGTAATATCGAAAACCATCCCATTTGTCACTGCGGCAAGGATGACCCCCACGGCTGTTATTCCTGATGCTGCAGCTACATGACTGCCTATTCTTCCTGATTCATGCGCAATTGACTCATCGTAAAAGTTGTCAGTCTGGTTCAAGAATTTGGAAAATGA
>DKPS01000040.1 GCA_002471345.1 Saprospiraceae bacterium UBA7328 | reverse complement strand
TGTTGGATTTGCTCCATGGGCAACCGTGATTAGTAAAGAAGACCTAGAGATTACGATTTCCAAAACTCATGTTGTATATGTTGCAGAAGTCCAAGAGGATGTCTGTAAGAAGTATAATGAAATGTTTGGTAGTAAGTTGATTACACCAAACTCTAAAAAACTGGTTTTGTGAAATGCCACATGAATTTGATCCATGCGAAGCACCTATTGATGGTGAAGTTGACAAATGGGGATTTACAATTAAACCCACAATCAGTGATACTGAGTGTATTTTAATTTGTTTAAGAAATGCACCTTGTGGAATTGATAAAAAACAATCAGAACGTTTAGTAAAGAAGTTTAAGAATGGAAGGATTTAATGAACCGGGATCAAATAAAAGTTGGATAGATTTAAAAAGTATATAACACAATATCAACTAGATAATGTAGTTTCACTTTTAAATCGTAAGTTAGAGTATGCTTCTACTTACGATAACACTGATAAAATCACTGAAAAAATTATTATTACTTACGATGAAACAAACGAAAAAGTGTCAGGTTAAGTCCAAGTTCTACTATATCTTTTGGGGAACTGCTACAGCATCAGTTTTATTGGGGCAATTATATGTCGGAACTGGATATCGAGCAATGGCAGAAAGCACATTGAGTTTTCAAGATTACCTTGTGAAACTTTTAAATACTGCTAATACTAATACTTTCTGATGAGACTACTAAAGATTGATAAAAGCAAAATGGTGGAGGAGAAAGTTAAAACTACACCAAAAAATGTGGCAGAAGCAAATCAAGCATTGTTTCGTGCTACAATGAATCTACCTGCTGCTGCAAAGCATTGTGGCATGACTCAGAAGGAAATGAAATTGACTTTCTGGGAATTTTTGAAATATCATCCTTGTGATTATCAAGTATGAACTCATTATGGAGAAATTAAATGAATTATACGCAGAAGTCTCTTAAAACTTGTCTAAGATATCCTGGAGGCAAGTCACGGGCATGTATTAAGATGGATCCCTATTTTCCAGACCTTAGAGACTATAAGGAATATAGGGAACCATTTCTTGGTGGCGGAAGTGTTGCAATTCATGTCACGAAAAAGTATCCACATCTAAATATTTGGGTAAATGATCTTTATCAACCACTTGTAAACTTTTGGCAGCAGTTGCAAGACGAAGGAAATATACTCAAAGAACGTCTGGTTGATCTTAAGACATCAAATAATACTCCAGAATTGGCAAGAGAATTGTTCTTACAGTCAAAGGAGAAGGTCAATGATCAGAATTTATCTACTATTGATCGCGCTGTTTATTTCTATGTCGTTAATAAGTGCTCTTTCAGTGGGCTCACTGAAAGTTCGTCGTTCTCTCCTCAGGCGTCAACGAGTAATTTTACTCTGCGCGGAATTGAAAAACTGCCCGACTATTCTAAGATAATTAGGGATTGGAAAATAACTCACATGTCTTATGAACAACTTCTTACTGATGATACTGAGTGTTTTACTTACTTAGATCCACCTTATGAAATTGGAAGTAGTCTTTATGGCAAGAGAGGTTCTATGCATAAAGGATTTAATCATGATCACTTTGCTATAAAGTGTGATCGGTTTGTCGGTCCTCAACTAATATCTTATAATTCATCTCAACTCATCAAAGATAGGTTTACTAACTGGAATGCTGCCGAGTTTGACCTTACTTATACTATGAGGTCTGTTGGTGAATACATGAGAGACCAGAAAGAAAGAAAAGAATTGCTATTGTTTAATTATGAAATGCGAAGTAAAATTGTATAAGGCAGGTCAAGTCTTTAATGAAAGTGTGATTGCAAGAGATTACCAGGATGCAAGAGAAGTTGCTCTTGCCCGAAATCCTGGTGCAAATGTTGTTAGTGTTACTGCTGTATTTAAATAATGGAACTGAAAGACTGGTTGAATTCAATTAATCATACCAAAGAAAATTTGATGGAAGATCCATCAAACAAAAAAGATTATCCACCTTACATTATCAACCGCTGTATGTCTGGTCATGTCGATTGTATTCTTTATGCAAACGAGATGAACATGCAACCTCATCTCTCCAAAGACATGCAGTATGCTTTTTATCTAAATAGCATCAGGAAAAAGAAAAGGTTCTCTCCTTGGATTAGAAAAAATAAAGTTAATGATATTGATGTTGTAAAACAATATTATGGTTATAGTAATGAAAAAGCATCTCAATCTTTGAAAGTCCTAAATAATACACAACTTAATTTTATTAAACATCGACTTGAAAAAGGTGGACAGAATGGCAGATCAAATTGTTGAAGCGCAGGTGCATTGGACACCAGATATGATGATTGAGGTTATACTTGGTGAACCTGATGATTTTTTGAAAGTAAGAGAGACTTTGACGAGAATTGGAGTTGCATCTAGAAAAGAAAAGAAACTCTATCAAAGTGCTCACATTCTTCATAAGCAGGGTAGATACTACATTACTCATTTCAAAGAACTTTTTGCTTTGGATGGTAAGAGGGCAAATCTTACTGTAAATGATGTTCAAAGACGCAACCGTATTGTTAAACTCTTGTTTGATTGGGGACTGGTTGATGTCGTAAAACCAGATATGATTACTGACATTGCTCCACTCAATCAAATCAAAGTTCTTCCTTATAGAGATAAGAGTGAGTGGATTTTGGAGCAAAAGTATAACATTGGGTCGAAGAAGAAAAGGACAGAGGAAACCGAATAATTGTGGTTCAAATTGAGGTTACTAAATATCTCTGAGACCTTTCGTGCGGTCTCTACGAAAGTCGGAACTTACAAGCACCCTTGACAGGGTGCTTTTTTATGTTAGTATAGTGTATAAATAATGAGACTAACAAATTATCAGCAAGGTAAAACTTGAATTAACTGGTTTGGAGTTAGTATTGTATGAAGAGTAAAGTCTTCATCTGAATAAGTCACTTTCAATTTAAAAATATGAAATTTCCATATGAGATCTTATCTGCGTCTTTTAAAGCAGCTGTCGAAGATTATAAGTTTGCAAACGATCATAGGATCAAAATTGTTAGAGGACAAACAGGATTAGGGAAAAGTTACTTCCAAGATAAAGAGATGCCAGTCATCTTGAAGAACGTTTTTCCAGACCTCAAATACATCATCAGAGTCTCTCCTACGACTGAGGTAGCAGATGATGGAACTTTTGTTGATGTTGATTTGTTGAGTAATGATGAAACACTTTATCAATATTATAATAATTTAGATCCAACAACTGTCAGAAATATTGAGAGTCTCTCAAAAAGAACTGATATTGTTGCCTGTGTTTCTGTAACTCACTCTTATTTTTCTCTGTATTTTGATAGAATTCTTGAATTAGCACCAAATGCAGTGGTTGTTATTGAAGAAGCACACCAGTATGTTGGGTGTGGTGATAAGGGTGGTGAAGCATACATCACCACTTATGGATATCACAGTCAATATAAAGCAAGCACAATCGATAATTTCTTTGAATGGGCTAAAGTAAATCCCAGAATTGTTGGATTTACCGCAACTGTCACAAAACATCATGAAGGTGATAAGAGTCTCACTGATAGATTTTCAATTTGCAATGAAATGCCGGATAAAAAGTCATTAATTGCTAGTCAAGCATGGTTGGGAAATGTTATTGAATACCAGTTTGCAAAATATTCTGGAAGAAATTCAATCTCAAAGTATATTGGAGATAGTATTGAAAAAATTAGGGATACTGAAAGTAAGTTAGCACAACTACAAGAGTTTGATTCAAATATTGTATGCAAAAAAACAGGACTTTTTCTAGCAGGAACTAAAGTTGGCACTTGGGGCGCGTCTATTGATGATGTTCGGGAAGAGTTGTCTGACTATCTTTTGGGAACTGGTGAGGATTCAGACTCTAATATGATTGCTACCATGACTGAAAATGGCATTCGTGTTTGGGATTTGAATGGTAATTCGGAAACCATTAGATGTAATGATTTTCAAGAACTTATTAGAAGACTAGAAGACCCTCAAAATTGTTTACGATATGTGATTGTAATTAACCGTGCTAGGTCAGGAATTAATGTTCACAACTTTCATGTTGAAGTTATATGTCGCCTTCGTGATCCAAGAGAAATTAGAACTTTAATTCCTCTTCAAATTTACGGAAGAATGGTTAGAATTGACGTTGGTACGGGTAACATCATCCGAAAGAAATTTAAAAATAATATTGAATTATATGTAAAAGAGTATAGTAAAGAGTATGGTATTCCCGTTGAAGTAGTGATTGAAACTATAAAAACTGCTAACAACTTTGATATCTGGTATCCAGATAATGTAAAAATTAAAAGAACGTGGAAAGAATCGATTCAAGACTTTAAGGAAGATTATGTAAATACAGTTGAAGAAGGACATGCTTGGTTGGATAGAACATTTATTAATGACTTTTCAAAAGAAAGTTTTCTTCCTATTAATTTGGAGGTAGAGGTTGAGTGTCCATGTGACGGTAGTAAATTTACGATTAATGTGAATAAAGAGATTGAAGATTGGAAAGGTGATGGAACTTTAGATAAATTTTTCAGTATAGTATAACCGAATAAAAATCTACGGGTCAACTGACCCGTTTTTTATTATAAATAATATTAGTTGCTTGAATTCAATGGATGAGTTTAGTTGGTTTGTTGGATTGTATGAGGGTGAAGGATGCTATTATAAAGATTCTAGACCATCTATCAAAAGTCCAAGAGGGATAATGGAAATCTCTATGACTGATGAGGACACTATATCAAGAGCAGCAAAATTTTTAAATGTAAACTATAGACCTATTAAAGTTGCCGAAAATAGAAAACCTCAATGGAGAATTAGATGTGAGGGTGGGTTGACGAGAGGAAAGACCTTTGCAATGATGAAAAGGTTGTATCCATATCTTTCTAAGAGAAGACAAGAACAACTTGATAATGTTTGGGGTAAACCGAACTCCTAATTTTAAAAGTGTGTTAATAAATAATGATGGATGCCTTCGGGGTCCACAAAACACAAACTCGCTTTTAAAGGAGATACAATCATGGGAAACCTTGCACGGTACACTGCTGCGGACCTACCTGCGTTAATGGAACGCATAAATAGGAATAGCATTGGAATGGATGAATACTTCGATAGGTTGTTTAATCTACATGAAACAACGAAGAATTATCCACCATTTAATCTAGTCACGGTCAGTAACTTAGAATCAAGACTAGAACTTGCACTTGCAGGATTTAGAAAAACCGAAGTAAATGTCTACACACAAGACGGAAAACTTTTTGTCGAAGGACAAAAAGAGGATACCGAAACAGAAACCACTTATGTCCACAGAGGAAT
>DKPS01000155.1 GCA_002471345.1 Saprospiraceae bacterium UBA7328 | reverse complement strand
GAATCTTCTTGCCAGCGCTCTTGAGCTTCAATAAGATTTCTTTCTACTCTTTTTTCATCATCACGAAGTTTAGCAGCTTCTTCATATTTCTGTTTTTTTACAACTGAATTTTTCAATTCTCGAACTTGATCAAGTTGGACCTCTAAATCAACTATTTCTTGAGGAACACTCATATTATTTATATGAACCCTAGAGCCAGCTTCATCTAATGCATCTATAGCTTTGTCTGGGAGAAAACGATCAGATATGTATCTGTCTGAAAGATCTACACAGGCTTTCAATGCATCATCAGTATAATTTACGTTATGATGATTTTCATAATGTTCTTTAATATTTAGAATGATTTCCAATGTTTCTTCTAAGTTAGTTTGCTCAACTAAAACCTTTTGAAATCTTCGTTCCAAAGCTCCATCTTTTTCTATATGTTGACGGTATTCGTCAAGTGTAGTCGCACCGATACATTGAATTTCACCTCTTGCTAATGCAGGCTTAAACATGTTCGAAGCATCTAAACTTCCAGTTGCACCACCAGCTCCAACTATCGTGTGTATTTCATCTATAAATAGAATGATGTCATTATTTTTTTCTAACTCATTCATTACTGCTTTCATCCGTTCTTCAAATTGGCCCCTGTACTTTGTTCCAGCAACTAAGCTTGCCAGATCAAGAGTGATAACTCTTTTATTATACAATACTCTTGAAACTCTTTTTTGAATAATTCTTAAAGCTAACCCTTCTGCTATAGCGGATTTACCAACACCTGGTTCTCCAATAAGTAAGGGATTATTTTTTTTACGTCTACTTAAGATTTGAGAGACGCGTTCGATTTCTTTTTCTCGGCCTACGACCGGGTCAAGTTTTTCTTGTTCTGCTAAACTGGTGACGTCTCTTCCAAAGTTATCAAGAACTGGGGTTTTTGTTTTTTTAGATCCTTTGGATTCTGAGGCGGGAATAAAAGGATTTTCTTTACCATCACTATCATTTTCCTTTTCATCGGAGGAAAAAGAAGCAGATGTAGACAAGTCCTCAAAATCATCATTATCATTTGCTAGCATTAGCTTGAATTGTTCTTTAACAGTATCGTAATCAATATTCTGTTTAGTGAGTAGTTTTGTAGTGGGATCATTTTCATTACGTAAAATACACAGTAATAAATGCACTGTATTTATTAAATTACTTTGAAAAAGTTTTGCTTCTAGAAAAGTTGTTTTTAATGCTCTTTCAGCCTGGCGTGTGAGGTGAAGGTTTTTTTTATCACTTAATGTTTGGGAATTTTCTATAGTTGCTGGATTAAGTATTTCTACTTTTCTTCTCAATTCCTCAAGATTAATTTCAATAGAATTAAGAATTGCGATTGCTTTACCTTCTCCATCTCTTAAAATTCCGAGCATTAAATGTTCTGTGCCAATAAAGTTATGACCTAATCTTAGAGCTTCCTCCTTACTAAAGGCAATTACATCTTTAACTCGAGGTGAAAAATTATCATCCATAGGTTATTTTTTTCTTTTAGAGCAAAAAACAGACCATAGTTCTCTGCACATTGCTAATAGACAAAAAATTATCAATATTTCAAAAACTAGTGAGGTAATATTTATAACAAATTATACCATTTTTTATGTTGATAATTTTACTAATTATACCTTGATTTTACTATATTTTTGCTATCTGATTCATTACTTTAGCTCCATTCTAATATTAAGAACATGAGCGAAGTTGATAAAATCATTCCGATCAATATAGAGGATGAAATGAAATCTGCCTATATTGATTATTCAATGTCTGTCATTGTGTCACGTGCACTACCCGATGTTCGTGATGGATTAAAACCAGTTCATCGACGGGTTCTCTATGGTATGCATGAATTAGGAATTCGTGCTAACACTTCCTACAAAAAATCAGCTCGTATTGTGGGAGAGGTTTTAGGTAAGTATCATCCACATGGCGATAGTTCTGTTTACGATACTATGGTTCGTATGGCGCAAGAATGGAGCTTACGATACTTGTTAGTTGATGGCCAGGGAAATTTTGGTTCTGTAGACGGCGATAGCCCGGCAGCTATGAGATATACAGAAGCACGAATGAGAAAAATATCTGAGGATTTGATGGCAGATATTGAAAAGGAAACGGTAGATCTTCAGTTAAATTTTGACGATACTTTGAAGGAACCAACTGTACTTCCCACGCGAGTTCCTAATCTTTTGATAAATGGAGCCTCAGGAATTGCTGTTGGCATGGCAACCAACATGCCTCCCCATAATCTCACAGAAGTAATTGATGGAACAATAAAATATATCGACGATAATAACATTTCTATTGAGGAACTAATAAAAACGATTAAAGCTCCCGATTTTCCAACCGGAGGAACTATTTATGGTTATGAGGGAGTAAAGGAAGCCTTCATGACTGGAAGAGGGAGAGTTGTTATGCGTGCCAAATCAATCATTGAAGAAGTTAACGGTAGAGAGTGTATTGTTGTTTCCGAAATTCCCTACCAGGTTAATAAGGCTGAAATGATTCGTAAAACAGCTGAGCTGGTAAACGATAAAAAGCTTGAGGGAATCAGTAATATTAGAGATGAGTCTGACCGAAATGGGATGCGAATTGTTTACATACTAAAACGTGACGCGATTCCTAATATTGTTTTGAATAAATTGTATAAATACACATCTCTACAATCATCTTTTAGTGTTAATAATATTGCCCTTGTCAACGGCAAGCCTCAGGTATTAAATCTTAAAGAGATGATCCACTACTTTGTAGAGCATCGTCACGATGTGGTCGTTAGAAGAACAACTTACGAGCTTAAAAAAGCTGAAGAGCGAGCCCATATTCTTAAGGGGCTTATTATCGCCTCAGATAATATTGACGAAGTAATCTCTATAATAAGATCATCTGAAAATCCGGATATAGCAAGAACTAATCTGATTAATAAATTTGAGCTTTCTGAGGTTCAGGCTAAGGCTATTGTTGAAATGAGATTACGTCAATTGACAGGTCTTGAGCAGAATAAATTACGTACTGAATTTGATGAGTTGATGAAAACCATTTTAGATCTTAAAAATATTCTTGATATTAAAGATAGAAGAATGGAAATTATCAAGACAGAATTACAAGAAATTAAAAATAAATACGGTGATGAACGTCGCTCAAAAATCGAATATTCAGGGGGTGATTTGAGTATAGAAGATATGATACCAGATGAAAAAGTTGTAATTACAATTTCACATGCCGGTTACATTAAGAGAACACCATTAACAGATTATAAAACACAGAATAGAGGAGGTGTAGGTCAAAAAGCGTCAACCACAAGAGAAGAAGATTTTTTACAAGACCTTTTTGTAGGGACAAACCATCAATATATGCTGTTTTTCACACTAAAAGGTAAGTGTTTTTGGATGCGAGTTTATGAAATACCCGAGGGTTCTAAAACTGCTAAAGGCCGTGCAATTCAAAACTTGATTAATATCGAACAAGATGACAAGGTGATGGCCTTCATTTGTACACAGGATTTAAAAAATCAAGAATATATCAATAGCCACTATGTTATTATGGCTACAAAAAAAGGACAGGTAAAGAAAACCTCTCTGGAGCAATATTCTAGACCTAGAGCAAATGGAATTAATGCAATTACAGTGAGAGAACATGATGAACTTTTAGAAGCAAAACTAACAAATGGAAATAGCCATGTTGTCCTAGCAGTTAGGTCAGGTAAAGCTATCCGATTTGAAGAAAGTAAAACAAGACCCATGGGGCGTGGTGCCTCGGGAGTAAGAGGTATAAAGCTTGCAAACGACAAAGACGAAGTGGTAGGAATGGTATCTGTAAATGACATGGACGCTAACATACTGGTTGTATCTGAAAATGGATATGGAAAAAGATCAAATCTTGAAGATTATCGTG
>DKPS01000032.1 GCA_002471345.1 Saprospiraceae bacterium UBA7328 | reverse complement strand
TTGCTGATTTTCGTCCAGAATGAATTGGAAAGGAGTGCCATTATTTTCATCTAAGAATGACACTTTTGATTCTGGAAGAATGTTATACAACACTTTATTCCAAATCTGATAAACTTGAAGTTTTTGATCACTTATTTTGATATCTAGAATAAGCCTTTCCACATTTTCGTGCTGATATTTTCCTTCAATATTGATCATTTCTGCAGTGGTCAAGTTAATGATGCTTTTAATCAATGGTTTATGGGTGTCCCATTCATATGCCTCAGAAACAGATCTTAAAATTTCTGAATAAAGATTTCTTCCATTGTCTCCATTAGTCATAATCACTATTCCCTTTCCTGATTTAACAAATGCTTCTAATCTACATTTATACCCATGATTAGACCCTCCATGAGCAAAACGCATTGAATCGTTTGCATCCAAAAGTGAAAAACCTAAGCCCCACATTCCTAAATGTGGACTTATCATTGCTTCTGCCATCTCCGGTGATAGGATTTCATTTTTACTTCCGTTGATAGCTCTTTGGATAGCCATAGCAAATTTTGCTAAATCGGTAGGGGTAGTCCAAAGGCCTGCAGCCGCCTTTTCAGGATACGAATTCCACTTTCCTTCTATGGTATTTCCTCCTCCATGATGAGCCCATGCAGCGTTATCCTGAAGTATATAGGGTAATGGCTGAGAATAAGTACTATTTTTCATTCCAATGGGAGAGAAGATTTCAGAATCCATGTATTTTTCAAAGGGCATTTTAGATATATCTTCTATTATTTTTTGTACAATGGTGTATCCTCCTCCAGAATATTTCCATTGGGCCCCAGGAAATGTGTCTAAAACAACTTTTCCAGAATTGGCTGGTAGGACACCATTAAGAATGTCATTTGTATCAGGCAATTTTTCATCATGGCTATAACCTCCAAAACCATGTACAGTAAGACCAGCAGAATGGGTAAGTAATTGTCTAAGAGTAACCTTTTTTAATTTATTGAATTCATTCTCAGGTAATTTCCAAGTGCTCAGATAGTTATTTACAGGTTCATCAAGACTGATTTTATTATTTTGAACTAATAACAATACCCCTAAGGCCGCAACCGGCTTGCTTATAGATGCTGCCTGAAACAATGTTTTATGGTTCACTTCATTTTCTAATTCTCTCGAGAGGAATCCATACTGTTTTGTCCATTCGATTTTGTCATTGTTAAAAAATGCAATACTAACACCTGGAACATTATAATGATTCTGCCTTTCATGGATATTCCATTTTTTAGACTTTTGCCCATCAATAGCAATATGAGGTAGAAGACCATTTTCAACAGCTTGAATGAGGTTTAGATTTTGTGATATATCACTCGAAGAATTACAACTTAGTATTAAGATAATTATAGAAGTATAGAGTGTCAATATTTTAATAATTCAAAGTTTTCAAAGATTTTTGGTCTGTTTATCATACATTTCCAAAGACCGTTAAATTGACTGTTACACGATGACATTAATTTCTAATATACTCATTTGCTATGGACGTTCCTTTTGATGTGGTGCCGCAGAGATCATGTTTTGGCACTATTTTGCATGACTTGAAGATAAACTCCTCTCAAAAATAATGGCTAAATACTCTGTTATTTGTACAACAGAAAAGTTGTCTTTTTTTGATATAGATTGTATCAGTATTTCAAGACAAGATCCTACCATAGCATAAGCAGTCATTTTATAAAAGGACTCTGGTAAATTCTTAAACAAAGAACATGATTTCATGTCTTTTTCAAAAATTGAAATGATGTTGTCTATTTCTTCATTTTTGAATAAAGCTTCTCTGAATTGTGAAGGGTTATTGACTATTAACTGACGATATGGTTTTTCATCAAAAAGAGCCAGAGGTTCTAAAAATGAATCGTAGACAAAAATATGAATGGTTGTAGACTTAGATGTTTTTTAAATGCTCTATTGTTGAGTTTCACAATTAGATCCTGAATGATCTTGTCCCAAATTTCTGATTGATCCTTGAAATAATTGTAAAAAGTACCTCTTGCGAATGATGACCGGTTGATGATATTGGCAATAGTAGTTTTATCCGCTCTGTGATTGATAAATGGTAAAATCGCAGTATCAATTATCTCTTGCTCATTTTTGAGCTTACGAGCCTCTCTTCTGCTCATGCACTTTATTTCTAGTCACCAAGTTATGCTATTAGTGTAGAAAGGTGAAACGATGTCATAATTGTGTTTATATTGTTAATGATTCCTCTTATTTTAAAATAAAAAAATATGGCATCAAAAGTTATCATAGCTGGAGTTGGCATGACACCTTTTCTATCTCCTAAAGCTCAAAAATCTTATATCGATTTTGGTAAAGAAGCTTTGATTGCAGCAATGAAAGATGCAGGAATTACCTATAATGTAGTAGAACAAGCATATGTTGGTTGGGTGTATGGAGATTCTACGGCTGGACAAGCTGTACTTTATGAAGCAGGGATGACTGGCATACCTATAGTCAATGTGAATAATAACTGTTCGACAGGATCGACAGCTTTGTTTTTAGCAAGGCAAGCTGTGGAGAGTGGAGCTGTAGAATGCGCATTAGCATTGGGATTCGAGCAGTTGGCTGCAGGAGCATTAGGTACAAGTTACAATGATCGCCCGACTCCTTTAGATAAGCATTTAGCCCTAACTAATAATGCATTTGAAGGTGCAGATAAGGTTCCACTGGCATTGAGAGTATTTGGAGCAGCAGGATATGAGTATCAGGAAAAATATGGAGCGAGTGATGAAGTTTTCGCAAAAGTGAGAGTTAAAGCGAGTAAGCACGCTGTTCGTAACGAAAGAGCTATTTTTAGAAAAGAGCTTACTGTCACAAATGTCTTGGATTCTCCTAAAATGTTTTTGAACCTTACTAGACTTCAATGTTGTCCTCCGACTTGTGGTGGAGCTGCGGCAATTGTATGTTCTGAAGCATTCGCTAAAAAGAATGGTATTAATTCTGGCATTGTTATCAAAGGACAAGCTATGACTACTGATGTGCCTTCTACGTTTTCTGAAAACTCAATGATGAAAATGGTGGGATATGATATGTCTAAGAATGCAAGTGATCAAGTATATGAACAAGTTGGAATAGGCCCAGAAGAAGTGGATGTAGTAGAAATGCATGATTGTTTCACCACAAATGAGGTGATCAGCTATGAAGCATTGGGCCTTTGTGGTGTAGGTGAAGCGGAGCAGTTCATAATGGATGACCAAAACACTCATGGTGGAAAAGTGGTGACTAATCCTTCGGGAGGACTTCTATCTAAAGGTCATCCTCTAGGTGCAACAGGACTAGCTCAATGTGCAGAATTGGTATGGCAACTCAGAGGTCAGGCAGGATCTAGACAAGTAGAAAATGCCAGAATTGGACTGCAACATAATGTTGGATTAGGAGGTGCATGTGTGGTGACCATGTATGGTCAGAATAATTAAAGTTTCCTTATAGAATTATTCAAAATAATAGTAAAATAGGCTTTTGATATACTTGACTCAATTCTAAACACGATGTAATGGAAGGACCTAATTCTCGTAGACTCAAGTCAGCCGAACAAACCAAAGTGTGTGTAGAAATAAGTAAAGAAGATAAGGATGATAATGTATTGGGTTCTAATGAAATAAGGGAGGTTACCGTAATGACGCCAAATAAAACAGTAGGATGTTTGAATAAATCTGAAGAGACTGCTGTTTCGCTTAGTAATGGAAGGATATATACTGAAGATGTAGGATATTTCGATGAAGAAGGCTCCTTATTTCTTGTGGATAGATCAAAAGGCATGATAGCATCTGGTGGCGATAATGTGTACACATCAGAAGTGGAAAATGCAATATTGAGACAGGAGTTGGTCCAGCAAAGTGTAGTAATAGGAATTCCTGATGACAAATGAGGAGAACTCGCACAAGCTGAAGTTATCCTAAGAGATGGAGAGTCGACCGTAATTGGAGAGTATTATAGATCATTGCCAAGAGCTTATTGCCAATTATAAGTGCCCCAGGAGTGTAAAATTTAGAAGAGAACCATTTCCTATTTTTGGTGCAAGCAAATTGCTCAGAAGAGAGGTGCAAAAAGAATATTGGGGCTACACAGAAAGAGGAATAAATTAACGAAATACAAGAATTAAATGATTGAAGAATTATTGAATGATCCGAATACGGGCAAGTATGCGGTAATAGGCACTTTACTTTTTTTTGTTGCCGTTGAAATATTTGCTGGCCATTTTAAAAATACGACACGTACCAAAGATGATTGGGCAATGGAGATCCTTGGTTTTTTGTTGCTTTCCTTCACAAGTTTTGTATCCTTAATTGGTATAGTCTTCTTGGGAGAAAAGCTATTTCCTGGGATTTATAATTCTTTAGCCTCTACTTCTCTTTGGATTGCTGTTCCTATTTACATGTTTGCTGATGATCTTGCCCAGTACTGGTATCATAGATCTGCACATGAATATGATTTTCTGTGGAAACACCATCGACCTCATCATGCTGCTGAAGAAATGGGAATAATGGTTTCTTTTAGAAATTCATTCGTGTATTATACATTCATTCCAAACATTTGGATAGCAGCAATTTTTACATTTTTAGGGTTGATTCCAGCTACAATAATTGGATTGATAATAAAGCAATTAGTAGTGTTTAGTTCTCACAGTACTTTTAAATGGGATGAATATGCATATAAATTCAAGACTCTTAGCCCAGTCATGTGGGTGATTGAACACATCTTTGTTACACCAGCATTTCATTATGCACATCATGGCAAATCAAAAGCAGATCTGATCAGTGACCCAAATGGCAATTTTGGTAATGCATTCACAATTTGGGATCAGCTGTTTGGGACAGCTACTTTTACAAGAAAATTTCCCACAGAATTAGGGCTACAAACTGATCCTAAAGACGGATGGGCTCCACATATGTTTTATCCTTTTATATCTTCTAAAAAAGAAGGAAGTGAAATCTCAAAAGGATTTAAAAGAGAAAAGTCTACAACATTGGAGGCTATAGAAGTAGAACTTGAAGCAGGTACACATCTGTGGTGCCAATGTGGATATAGTAGGAATGCTCCTTTTTGTGATGGATCTCATCATGGGACTAAGCATAAGCCCATGGCCTTTGCAACGGTTAAGAAAAGAAAAGTAAAAATCTGCAATTGTAAAATGACTAAAACAGGTCCTTTTTGCGATAATACACACCTTACGATTAAATAATAGAAACCTTAAAAGAATGATAGATAAGAAATGGATAGGTCACGCCTTTCCTCCTTTGACTGCTAAAGTAGAATCAGGTCAACTTGCTTTTTTTGCGAAAGCTGTAAGTGAGAATAATCCTGTTTATAAGGACGAAAACGACGCAATAGTTCAAGGATATGAGAGAATTCCGGCACCTCTTACTTTCGGATTTTCTTTGAATCTGAATACTCCAGAAACATTTGGATATTTAAAAGATATGGGAGTGCCTATAGGTAGAATACTTCATGGCGAGCAGAAGTTCAAATATTACAAACCTATTCTTGAAGGAGATGAAATAACCCTCCAGCGGTCTATAATGGATATCGCCACTAAGAAGGAAGGCAAAATGGAATTGATCTTTGAAGAAGTCACTATGAATAATCAAAACAAAGAACTTGTTGGGAAGATGAACATCATAATAGTCGTGAGAAATTAATTTTTCTGAGCCTCTGAAAAGTAAAAAATGAATATACCGACATATAAAGATGTAAGTATTGGAGCTAAAATTCCTTCATTGATTAAGAAACCAATTACAAGGACAACACTCGCTTTATTTGCAGGAGCATCTAATGATCACAATCCGATTCATATTGATATCGATTTTGCTAAAAAATCGGGATATGAAGATGTTTTTGCGCATGGGATGTTAGTCATGGCATATCTCGGTCAAGTGTTGACCAATTGGGTGCCACAGACTAGTATTAGAGAGTTTTCTACAAGATTTAAAGCAATTACAAATCTTGGAGATGAGCTGAAGTGTGAGGGTGTAATAGCGGATAAAATGGAAGTGAATGGAGAACAATGTGTAAAACTCGATCTCTCCGTAAAGAATCAGAATGGAGATGTGAAGCTAGCAGGATCTGCTTTAGTAGCACTTTAAAAATTTTGAAAATCGAAAACACTAAATGAATACATTAAAAAACAAAACAGCCTTTTGAAAGAAATAGGACTTAAGACCTTAATTACATGTGAAATATTCTTAGAATATTTCAAAATATCTAAATCAAATCTGCTTGGAGAAGAGACTTATAAAAAAATAGAATTATCACCAATGTGTATTTCAGATATTAATTAGTCCTCGATGTTCTAGAGTTTTCTATCCCATTTCATAAACCCATTCTCCACCTACCATTGTTTTTTCGATAGGAATATCAATAATAGTCATAGGGTCAACTTTAGTTGGATCTTCTCCCAAAACCACCAAATCTGCTAGCTTGCCTACTTCTAAAGACCCTTTTTCATGTTCTTCATAAGAAGCATAGGCTCCATGAAGCGTACCAATTTTAATCGCTTCTTCTACAGTTATTTTTTGTTTAGGTCCCCAAAGTTGGCCATCATAACCTATTCGGGTTACGCTAGATTGTAGAGCCATCATAGGTTCATATGGGCCAGGTGGATAATCAGAAGTCTGAGTGACTTTTATTCCGGCATCAAGGAAGCTTCTAAGAGCGAACATGTTATTAAGTCGTTCTTTACCATAAAATTTCATCTTTTCACTATGCCAATAGACATAAGTAGAGAATGGACATGGAATGGCACCTATTGCGGCTATTCTCCTCACTAGATCATCATTGATCACGGTGCAGTGCTCAAGTCTAAATCGGGGGTCTTTTCGAGGCATCTCTTTTTGTAACCTTTCGAATACTCCTAAAGTAATATCAATACCCACATCTCCATTAGAGTGTACACCTATCTGCCATCCCGCTTCATGGGCATCTCTACATAACTCGTATAAATCTTCTGGAGTGGAAACCAATATGCCGTAATCATCTTTACTTCCAATATATGGTTCAGAGAGTCTGGCTGTTCTTTCGGAAATTGATCCGTCTATTATTGTTTTAAGTGGCCCGACTTTGACCCATTTGTCTCCCAAACCTGTACGGACCCCTGCTTCAATCATTTTATATATCTGGAAGCCACGGATGTGGTTATAGATTCTGGTTTTTAATGTGCCTTGCTGATATGCAGCTTGATAAGCATCCAGATCTTTTATACCTCCACTGGCATCATGGATGGATGTTATACCTGTTTGAGCTAACATTTTAGAAATCAATGTTACGCCATCCACATACATCTGATCCGTTATCTTAGGTCTGTCAGCTTTGATCAAGTCTGTTGCAGTCTCAAGAAATCTTCCTGTAGGTTCATTTGTTTGTCCATCTCTGTCAATATGCCCACCATTTGGATCAGGAGTATTTTTATCTATTCCTGAAATCTTTAATGCCATTGTATTCACAAACGAGGTATGACCACCTCTATGCGTTATCATCACTGGATGGTTCGGAGCCGCTTGGTCCAGATCTTCCTTTGTTATATATCGTCCCTCTGATGTTTTGGTATCATCGTATTTAAATCCAAATACCCACTCTCCTTGATTTAAAGTGGCAGCTTTCTTTTTCACCTCTTCCTTGATCTTCGCAATGGAGTCTAAAGAACAATCTATTGCCATAAGATGTCTCCTTCCTGATGAAGCAGGGTGGGAGTGAGAATCTATAAACCCAGGAGTTATTGTTTTGCCATCCATGTTTATTCTCTTGGTAAATGATGTGGCAAGTCTCAATACCTCTTCATTGGCTCCAATTGCCAGTATCCTATCTCCGAATATTGCAATAGCCTGAGCTCTTGACTGTTGTGGATTTACAGTTATGATATTGGCATTATGAATGATGAGATCAGGACCACTATTTACCAGTACTGATGCTGCCAAAGGGCCTAAAAGACCTACAAATTTTCGTCGATTGAGTTGTACCATTTTTATTGTTTTACCATTCCTTCAAAATGTTCTTCTAGATTTTGATCCGGCTTCCATTTTGAAACTATATAACCAGCTAATAAGCCTACAAGAAAAGATGGTCCTAACTCTGCCATCCGATCAAAATATATTCCTATTTCTGGAAGAGAAGGCAAAATGAATTTGAATAGAGGAATGCTCAGAAATCCAAATATCATTGATGCAATAGCACCTTTTTCAGTGTAGCCTTTCCAAAATAGTGATAATATTATCATTGGACAAAAACTTGCAGCTATACCAGACCACCCAAATATGACAAACCAAAATATGGTCCTTCCTGGAACGGTAATGGCAATAATAAGGGCGAGAAGAAGAGCCAAAAGTGCCATTCCTAGAGTCACTTTTCTTGAAAGACTTGTGAGCTTTTCTAATTTGATTTTAGGATTTAATACCTGCTGGTATATGTCTCTTACAACTGCACTGGATGCAACTACCAATAGCGAATCTATAGTAGACATTATGGCTGCCAATACAACAGCTATATAGACTCCGATAAAGAACAAAGGAAGTAAGTATTCTACTAAATGAATTAATGAATTCTGAGCATTAATTCCTAATACTGATTCTACTTCTACTCCCGAAGATGTAAAAAAATATCTTGCTAATAACCCCACAAATACAGCAGCAGTATCCGTGAGTAAAGTGAAGATAATCGCAACCCAAGTTCCTTTATTGATTTCAGTCTTATTCTTGATTGACATGAACCTTACATATACTTGAGGAGATCCTAGAAAGCCAAGACCAATACATAAATACCCAACCAAAGTGGCAATGTTCAGACCTGTTAATCCTCCAGGACCCCAAATATTAGTAAGATCGGGATTGATATCATGAAGGCCTCCCCACAGCGATACTCCATCTTTCATCATTAAAAAACCTATCACAGGCAAAAGAATGAGTCCTAAAAACATCAAGATTCCTTGAAATAAATCTGACCACGCCACAGCTACAAATCCTCCAAATAGTATATAGGCTAGTACTATTCCAAAGCCGACAAAAACTCCCCAAAAGTAATTCCAACCTAAGAATGCTTCGAAAGCCGAGCCCGTAGCATCGATCTGGGCACTCACATATATGATTACGAAAACCGCCAAAATAGCAGAGGCTATAAGTCTGAGGTGGTGTGTTTTAGATTGAAATCGACTCACCAAATAGTCTGGAATTGTAATGGAATCATAACGATCACTGAATCTCTTGAATCGTTTAGCCATGACCAGCCAAGAAAGACTGACGCCAATGACCTCACCTACCACAACCCAAAGAGCACTTACCCCTGCTATTGCCCCAAGTCCAGTTAATCCTAGCAGCAACCATGCAGATTCTCCAGTAGCCCGCACGGAGAAAGCAACTACCCAGAAGCCCAATTTCTTGCCACCGACATAAAAGTCTTTAATATCTTTTATCTTCTTAGATGACCAGTATCCTATGAAAAAAAGAATTCCGAAATAGGCGAAGAGTATTATTAGTTTTGTCAGCATAGAAGCTTTTCTATTTCTTTAAACTTAGGGAATGATTTTTAAAAAGTAGAAACCCAAGTGGAGTATTTATTCATAGATGTAGATTACTTGTATCAAATCAATGATCATTTTCAACGAAACATTGTGATTCTTTCTTGAACTTACATCCCTCATTCATCCGATGAAGCGAGGATCGAAGAATTAATATGATTTAGTAGAAAGATAATATTTATCTACAATGGGCCTTCTACGAAATACATGCTTATTTCACCTTTATTCTTTATGCTAATGTTTCCTCTTGGAGTACATATAAATTTATCCTTGATCAAATTATAAAGTTGTTGGGAGATGTTGATTTTATCTACTTCACAGGCTGATTCCATTCTAGAAGCAATATTCACGGTGTCACCCCAAATGTCATATGCAAATTTATCTTGACCAACAATTCCTGCTACAACTGGGCCAGAATGAATACCAAGTCTCATCTCAAAGAATGGTTTATTGGCTTTGATGTTTTGTGTTCTAATTTTATCAATATGCTGTTGCATTTCAATACTCGCCATTATGATTTGTGAAGGATCAAAATTGGACTCTTTTCTTAACCCTAAAGCACACATATATGAATCACCAATGGTTTTTATTTTTTCGATTTCATATTTGCTTATAATAATATCAAATGCTGTAAAACAACTATTTAATTCGGCTACCAGATCTTCAGCTGACATGGTTTCAGACACTTTGGTAAAAGACTTGAAATCAGTAAATAGTACAGCGACCTCTTCAAAATGTCTTGGTTTTATTTTTCCACTTTCTTTTAACTCTTCAGCTATGTCGGCAGGAAGAATGTTGAGTAATAAACCATCGGATTTTGCTTTCTCTAGGCTCAAAATTTTATTCTTATCTGCCAATTCTCTTTCTTTCCTTTGATTCTCAGCTTTAAAAAAATAGACAATCATGAATAATCCTAGAAATGTAAATACATGATTTTCAATATAAAGGTTGTCCCCAGCAGCAGCCGCAAATGGTTCCACAATTCCGAATAAATATTTGGCTAGCCAAAATGCAGCGATATTAAAAAGGAAAAAAAAGCTGATAGTGCTAAATCTTTCAAAGAATAACATTGAGCCCACACTTGAGCAAAACAATAAATATTCAGCTCCATCTGCTTCACCATGGGCAACAGCGAAATAGGAAAATAATATGGCATTAAAAAGTATGAAAAAAACTCTGGCAAAATGATAAGACCCTAGTTTATTTATCAATATGGTAGTTAAGTAAAGAAACATCGCAACGCTGCTTTCGTAAAACGTTGCGCTAAAAGAAAGGTCGATATAGGCAAGGGAAAATCCTAAAAAGACAATGGCTGCGTATAAACTGATTCCATTGAGTAGTCGAATCCTCTTAACAAGCCTATCCGACATATCTTCTTTAACCCCGATGCTAATCAAGGCATTCCAGTATTTGCCGAATATCTGAAAGAAGCTACTAATAGGTGTTTAAATTAAGTCTTCAAATGTTACAAAATACGCAATTAAGTCAATAACAAATATTCAGACCAATACTTGGTTAAGAATAAATTATTAGGATCCATAGATTGGCGCAATTTGTCAAATTCATTAAACATGGGATAGGAGGCTCTGATATGACTAGCCCACATAGGAATTTCCTTGCCAGGTAAATATTTACCCAAATGCAACCTAAATGGAATCTTATGGGCCTTGAAAAGCTGATAATATTGATAATAAAAATCAATTGGACTTCCAGCATCGGTTGCAAAACGCATAAAGTTTAATCTTATCGATTTGTGACCATACCCAGGGCTTAACCAAAATGGACTTTCTTTAGATGACAATATTTCAATGGTATAAAACCCTGTAGCGCTTTCTCCTTTATTATCAAAGTCTTTTTTGAGTACTTCCATAGCTTTTTCACTGGATTCGATAGGAATCCAGAATTCCGTGTAGTCCAAATTCATTAGTTCATTGCTGAATTCAAAATGGTCCATGGGTAAGCTTCCTAACCAGTGGTCCCAAAATTCTTGTGGAGGATTCGATTTTGAATTAACAGGAAAAAACATGTCTGTCATTAATGGATACAATTGAGGCGCCATTCCATCCACCAATTGAACAATTCCATCAAGAGTCTGACGATTTACATTAGGGAATAAAGGGTAGAACCAAGCAGGCCAACTGGAAACAAACCCAAAAATGGATGATGCCATTAGTTCTGAAGAATATCTACCACCAAGTAATTTTGGGAATACAGGTTTATATGGTTTTGGTTCAAATTCATTTCCTCCGGCAGTTGATTCGTTGAAATCTCTTGGTAGCATTTGCCGTGCACTCCAATTGATTGTTCGATGAAGAGTCTTATAAGGCCACCACAACGTACGTGCATATTCTTGTTTTGAAAAGTAATCGACCAGTCCGGGTCGATTATCATCATCGACTCCAAATAGATTATATGGAGCATCTTCAGCATTTGTGATTTTTTCACTTCCAATTATATTAAAGGCCGGAACACACTGAAGAGTGACTTCATAGATAACTCCCATTAGTCCTACTGAAGATCCGATTCCAAAAAAATCATCACTTAAGTTTTCTGTTCTTTTATATTCGACTGCTTCTCCTTGTCCATTTACTAGTTTTAAGGATACTATGCAGTCATCAAATGAATGTGTCATAGTACCACCAGAGCTACCAGTACTAATGAATCCGCCTATAGTTTGATGCGCAGCGTCAGGAACGTTTGGAAGTGCCCAGCCTTTTTTGTTGATAGCTCGGTACAGACCATTCAGCTTGTTTGATGTACAGGAAGGGTCAAAAGGATCAAATGCAAAATTGCATCCCGCCCCAACTTTTACTTGGTAATTTTTGGTGTCAAACTGAATGTCTCGAAATCTATCAAGTTGCATGGTTATAGCATCATCATCAGATATTGATGCTGAGAGAGATTGAGCGGCACCTCTTACTCTCACCTTTAGGTTCTTAGTTATGGCTGTTTTAATTAAGTCACAAATCTCTTTTTCATCTCCTGGATGATAGAGTCCATGTTCATCTTTATTAATCATAAATAAATGCTTTTTGGTGAAGAGTTATTCTGAGAAAATTTTCAAATCCTCTTTCCATTTAATTCCCAGATGTTCTCTCCAGTATTCGTTTACAAAAACTTGCTCTGGATCAACTTTTGATCTCAAATTCATCCAATCATGCCACTTTGGATATCTCTGTTCTAAGTAGGTATATCCAGGTATTGTTTCTTTTTCGTTTTGCTTTATGTTAATCTCTTTTGGCAGATACTTGCCCCAATGAGGCCTAAAATCAAATGGTGCGAGCAAGTCCCAAAATTTTTGATAAAACACAGTTGGGTCGCCAAGGTCATTACCAAACCAAAAAACATCTATCCGTATTACATCAGTTTGATAAGCTGGGCTCATCCAACAATCACTTTTCTTCGCAGCGTAAATTTCACAACTAAAGGCTCCAGTGTTTTGGGAGCCTTCAGCATAAAAGTCATGTAGTGTTTTCATCACTTCCATGGAATGTTCAATTTTTATCCATAACTCAGTAAACTTGACTGGAAAAAGTTTATCACTCATTTGGTTATCCATTGGTAACCCTTCCCATCCGATATCTGCAAAATTCTGTGGTCCCGGTATTTCTTTATCCTTATCTAGAGCCACAAAAACGTCAAGAATTTGTGGAAGGATAAGAGGGAAGAATGAAGTGTTGACAATGATTTGAATGGCTTGAGACAAAGACGAATTCCCTAATAATTTCACTACCCAATTAGGCCATTGCCCTATTCCTGAATATAAAAAATCTGCTCCTAAAGTTGCTGGAGCAGGAGATCCTCCGATATAAGGTACTTCGTGATAAGGTTTTAATTTGGGTGGGTTTTTATTATCTGGATCTTCTTTTTCCCACGCTTTCGATGCGTATTCTTCAGCATCAGATTCATTTGCTTTTTTTGCCTTCCAAACGACTAATTTGTTTACTCCAGCTTGAGGCCACCACATCAACCTTGTAAACTCAGTTTCCCGAAGGAAAGTTTGCAAACTTGGTTTGGAAGGAGTGCCTTCTCCAAAGACATCTATGTCTTCATCCACTACCGTCTCAGTTTTTTTGATTGCTTCACTTCCTGTGATATAAAATTTTGGATCACATTGAACGGTAATACCTACGATTACACCCATTAGGCCCATGGATACAGCTATACCAAAAAATGGATCATCAGGATTATCATCTTTAGGTCTATTGTAGGTTACTAGCCTTGCTTTATTGTCTTTGATTTGAACTATATCTATAGAGAGGAGAGGATCATCAAAGGAATATCTAGTAGACCCGCCAGAAGACCCGGTTGACATAAATCCTCCTATGGTTTGATGGATTATTCCACCTAGATCTGACAGTGCCCAGCCTGCTTTATCGATCTGATATAGAAATGAATTTTCCTTATAAGAAATACCCGTTGGATCAAAAGGGTCTTTTCCAAGATGGCAGCCGGCTTGGACAGTAGCAATTCCAGAACTAGGATTTATTTCTACTTTGTCCATTTTCGACAACATCATGAAACGATATTTTCTACCATCATGAGCTTGATTCTCTAAATTGCCAATAATAGGAAATGAATGTGCAGCTCCTCGTAAGCAGATTACTTCCTTTTTTTGGTGAGCTTGTTCCACAAGATCAATGACTTCTTGATTATTAGCAGGTAACCAATAAATTACACCATTGACCGAAATATTATCTATCATATTGATTGAGTTGGTAAAACAATCTGATCTAATTTAGGCTTTTTCAAAATAGTCCATTTTGAAAACTTGCCATTAAAGGAGTTTTTCTCGTTTTGAAAGACCCATATCATTGTTTTTGTACATGGACTACCTGTTTTCTATGCCTTCTCTTTTTATTATAATTGACTTATTTGGACCTCAAGCTCAATCTTTATAAAATGAGAGGATGATCGGGTTACGGAATAGATAAAATATTCAATTCGATAAGA
This sequence comes from Saprospiraceae bacterium UBA7328, assembly GCA_002471345.1. Taxonomy (GTDB): domain Bacteria; phylum Bacteroidota; class Bacteroidia; order Chitinophagales; family Saprospiraceae; genus UBA7328. The sequence continues at coordinate 1,931 of DKPS01000032.1, read as the reverse complement.
ATGATCAAGGTGTTATTCTTGAACAATGCATTCTGAAAGCTTATAATCTTTAGTAAGATCATGTCTATTTGAGATGCCATGATTTTCTGTCCACTATATTTTTTTTACCTCCTTAGTAGCCAAGGAGTCTTTGGCCATTATCCATTTATACTTTCCTCATTAATGATAAAAGTTAAATGGTTAAAATAGTATTGTTTAGTGATAAAAAACATTAACTTAGAGTTCACTTTCTGCAATTTCCATTGTATGGAAGTGCTTTAAACACCCTTAGATTGAAGAGAGAAGAAATTCTCTCTTCGTTTTGGTTTAATGGTTCCTTCAAAATTTTGACCCTCTATAGATAATCCTCCTACAGCTTCAAACTGTTTTGCCTATTGTAAATTGAACCTGATTCACGCTCATAAGGATATGAGACAATATGTGAATTTCACTTTTATGAAAGATACATAATAGTACAAAAACCATACACCCAAGGGATCTAAGAGGATTGAGATCATTTGTTATCTTTTAGATTTCAATTTTTTTTTGATATAAAAGAAGAAACCTTTCTTCTAGTTAATTACACAATCTTTGGATTAATCAACTAGCCTCTTCTAGAACTACGTCCGATGCTAAGTGTCGTCACATCGTGAGCTCATTACTTAGCATATTAATCACTGATATAATTTCATATCTAAGCTCCTGACTTTTTTCAAAGATGATGAGAATATAACTCCAGTAAAATATCTACTCGTTTCGTATACCGTCTGATTTAATTACTTCGGGATAGTTAATATCTTACATATTGTAACTATTCAAGAATCATTTCTGATATTTTTTTTCTAGGAAAAGTTTATGGAATTACTTAAAGAGGCTTTTCCTATACATTAATAACAAAACAGTCAGAAGCCCATTGGATAATTTGGTAATGGGGCCGTAAATTGTGACAGACATAACAAATGTATCTGCCACTATGGTAGATATAAAGGTGTTAGCACTCATTAAAATTGATTTTTTTTAACTATAATTATGAATATCTCATTTACTTACATCTCTATTCGAACAACATTGCTTGCTATCTTGATGATGTTCGTTACAAGTTCACTTTGGGCCCAGGAACAACTTATCATTGAAAGAACTAATAGCATTTCTGATACAACGGTAAGGATAGTTCACAATGCAAACGATGACGATGGGAGTATATCACTACATATAAATGCAATTGGCCCTGGTTCCCAAAATTTCAATTTCTCAAACTTTGGCGGCTACTCTCCGGCTATATTCACTGATGGGTATGCGGCCTGGTTTCACGGTTAAGACTGGAGTTTGGGGAATGATATGGCAGTTGTAGCGACGTTCGGTTCAGATGAAGCATGCCCAGATCACTCTGCAGTATTAGCAAATGCTACACATGCTGGATTCTTTACTGGTGATGTAGAAGTAACTGGAACGTTTACTAATCCCTCAGACCTCAAACTGAAAAAAAACATCAAGGATTTGGAAAGTGTCGTTCCGTTATTAATGAAATTACGTCCCAAATCTTATGAGTATAATAAACGACGATATAAATCTCTTCCAAATGGTAAAAGGGTTGGTTTGATTGCCCAAGACTTACAAAAGGTACTACCAGAATTAGTTCACGAAAGCGTCAATCCATTAAGAAGAAACCTAATAAGATCATCCGCAAATTTACGATCAGAAATGGCCAAGAATCAAATGGAGAAAGAAAAGCATCTCTCTATTGATTATATAAGTATTATTCCTTACCTCATTTCGGCTATACAAGAACAACAGATAGAAATTGAACAATTAAAGTCTACTATTCAACAATTAAAAAACTAACGAAAGAGAAGCTATATCGATTCGCAAAAAATGACTATATGAAAGAGGATTGAACTTCAAATATCAAAAGAACGAGTGCTAACAAGTGAGCCTGTTGACTAAGTATTAAA
>DKPS01000259.1 GCA_002471345.1 Saprospiraceae bacterium UBA7328 | reverse complement strand
AAGAGTTGACGGAGAAAGGGTATATACTGATCTCTGGGGGTGGACCAGGAGCTATGGAGGCCACTCATGTGGGATCATGGTTTGCTGGTAAGGATGAAGATGAAATGGAAGATGCTATAGAACATTTGAAAAAGGCTCCTAAATATGACCATCCGAAATGGCTATCTACAGCTTTTGAAGTGATCGAGAAATATCCATGTGGGCCATACGAGAGTCTTGGAATTCCGACGTGGCTTTATGGTCATGAACCTCCTACTCCGTTTGCTACATATATTGCAAAATATTTTGCCAATAGTGTAAGAGAAGAAGGACTACTTGCAGTAGCTAAAGGGGGAGTCATTTTCGCCCCAGGAAGTGCCGGTACCATGCAAGAGATTTTTCAAGAACTGGCACAAAATCATTATGAGTCCTTTGGAAAAGCAAGCCCAATGGTGTTTTTAGATGAAGATTATTGGACTGAAGATAGGCCCATCTATCCAGTCATAAAATCTATGAAAAAAAGTGGTGCTTTAAAGAATCTTAACATCGGCCTTTATGACGATGAGGATGATGTGATAAATCATCTACTAGATTTTAAGAAAATATAAAAACTTACTTAATAGGGATTATTGAGATCCATCTGCCAAAGCGACTGGATTTCCAGAAATTCTATACGACGGCATTTGAGCATCTACCGATCGTAAATACTCACTAAGGTCTTTAGATAGCTCTTCAGTTTTCTTTGAATTAACTTGTGATAAGTCAACTTGCTCTCCTATATCATCCTTAAGATTATAAAGCTCTATTTTCTCATTTTCCATGGAAAAAATCAATTTCCAATCTCCTTTCCGTATTGCACTATAGGCTCCTATTCCAGGACCATTTCCACCCCATTGATTAGGGTAATGCCACACTAGACTTCTTTCCACCTCTGCTAGTGCTTTTTCTTCAAAAAATCCTGTAAAACTCTCTCCGTCAACCACTTGCACTTTTTCATAATTATCAATTTGTGCCATTTCTAATATGGTTGGGTAAAAATCTTCTATAATAAGAGGGCGGTTTATAATTGTTCCTTCTCTTGCAACTCCAGGCCACTTTACTATCATAGGTTCTCTTATTCCGCCTTCATAGATGGATCCTTTTCCACTTTTCAATGGACTATTATGTAAATGTTTTTCACCTCCTCTGGCATGAGCACTGAGTCCTCCATTATCTGACATAAACAGAATAATAGTGTTGTCAGAGAGTCCATTTTTTTCTAAAGCATCCATGATATCTCCGAGAGATTTATCCATACTTTCTACCATTGATGCATACCTAGCCTCTATAGAATCCAAGCCTATGTCATAGTATTTTTGTACAAATCGTTTGTCAGCCATGATAGGTGTATGTACAGCATAAAGGGACATATACAGAAAAAAAGGTGTGCTGGATGTGATAGACTTTTCCACGGCTTGCAGAGCTTCTCTAGTCAATGCTTCTGTGAGAAAGATATCTTGACCATGATACTTTTCTAGCCCAGGTACATTCCACGGTCTATCTTCCCTTCCCGGTAGATTCCCAAAATTATCAGTGCCATGATAACTACCAGGAGCACCGGCAGCATGCCCAGCAATGTTAATATCAAACCCAAGATTTAAAGGATTCTCACTTGGAAGGCCAATAGCACCTAAATGTGCCTTACCTGCATGAATCGTAAAATAACCATGATCTTTTAAGACCTGAGGAAGAGGAGTTGCATGTACAGCATTTGGAATATTTTCATCTGTAGAGAGCCCATTTGTATTCCACTCTGGGAAAATGAGGTCTTCATGATTTAATTCTCGAGATTTCATCTCATTTTGCTGCAATGTCCAATTTGTTACACGATGTCTAGCAGCATTCATTCCTGTCATTAGACTTACACGGGAAGGAGAACAAACAGGTGTGGCATATGCATCGGTAAATTTTACTCCTTGAGCAGCTAATCGCTCCATATTAGGTGTATGATACTTCTTATTCAGATCTGTAGGTTTATCCCAAAAAGGAACAGAAGTGTCTTGCCATCCCAAATCGTCAACTAAGAAAAGCACGATATTTGGTGGGTTTTCTGGGTCTCCTTCCTTACAACACAACACATTTAAAATACTAATTAAAGGTATGATTATCAAATATTTGTACATGAATATTTATTTAATATTATAAAACAAAAGAGCACACCATCATTATTCTGATATAAAAATAGATCTTGCTGAAGGTAATATTAATTTGATCTTCATATTATCTTCATGGTTTCCTAATTGTGTATATTTATTTCCAAATAATTTCGATTGAAAAACGACATTGCTAACAAGCTAGAGGCGATAATAGAAACTGCGATTGATGGCATTATCACAATCAGTGATAAAGGAGTCGTAGAGACCATGAACAGGGCTGCTGCTGAAATTTTTCAACATGAATCTAAAGAAGTTATCGGTCGCAATATAAAAATGCTCATGCCTGAACCCGACAGGTCACAACACGATGATTATCTCCATAGATATAAAAAGACTAGAAATCCTAAAATTATAGGAATAGGAAGAGATGTAATTGGATTAAAAAAAGATGGCACCCATTTTCCTTTTAGACTGGCCGTAAGCGAAGTTTTTCTCAATGACAGAATCATCTATACAGGTGTAGTACATGATTTAACTGATGTGTCCCTAGCTCATGCCAAGCTCAAAAAGGCCAATGACGTTCTCGAGCATAAAGTAGAGGAAAGAACAGAAGAACTTGAAAAAGCCATAAATGAATTACTCAAAAGCAATAAGCAACTAGCTATAAGAGAAGAAGATTTGAAGGGAGCTTTGGAAAAAGAAAAAGAACTCAATGAACTAAAGTCCAGATTTGTGTCTATGGCATCTCATGAGTTTCGCACTCCATTGAGTACAATCATGTCATCCGCAGCAATTTTATCAAGATATACTGATACTGAGCAGCAGATAAAAAGAGAAAAACATATTATTAGGATTAAGTCTTCTGTAACAAACCTCACAGGAATACTCAATGATTTTCTTTCTCTCAGTAAACTGGAGGAAGGCAAAGTAGATTTAAGTCTAGAAGAATTGAATATAGAAGACTTATGTGAAACGATACACCAAGAATTAGAAGGGCTCCTTAAACCCAATCAAAAAATTAGTCATTTGGCTATTGGAGCAGTAAAAAGTATCACAACTGTTAAAAGAATATTAAAAAACGTATTGTTTAATCTCATTTCAAATGCAGTCAAATATTCTGAAAGTGGTGATCAAATCAAATGTAAAATTCATTATAATCATGACAATGTGATAATTGACATCAATGATGAAGGTATAGGCATACCTAAAAATGAACAGAAATACCTTTTTGAAAGATTCTTCAGAGCGTCAAATTCAGAGACTATTCAGGGTACTGGGTTAGGTCTCCATATAGTAAAACAATATTTAGAAAGGCTTCATGGCTCTATCACATTTGAAAGCAGTGAAGGTGAAGGGTCTACGTTTACAATTAAGCTACCTTATAAGTAATGAAGAAAATATTAGTAATAGAAGACAATCTTGAAGTCAGAGAAAACATCTGCGAAATACTTGAATTAGACGGGTATAATGTGATAGATGCTGAAAATGGTAAAAGAGGCATTCAAATAGCTAAAGACAATAGTCCAGACTTAATACTTTGTGATGTTATGATGCCAGAATTAGATGGGTTTGGAGTTTTGAAAATACTTTCTAAAAACGATTTAACAAAAAATATTCCTTTCATTTTTCTGACTGCGAAAGCAGAAAATACGGATTTTAGAAAAGGAATGGGACTAGGTGCAGATGATTATATCACTAAACCCTTTGATGATACTCAGCTCCTAGAAGCCATAGAAATGAGGCTCAAGAAAAGTGAAGACCATCTTTCACATTCTGCAAAAAATGATCGAGGAATTCAACAATTCTTCTCAGAAGTTAAAGCTCAAAAAGACTTTGAAAAACTTATTGAAGACAAGGAAATCAGGACCTTTAATGATAAAAATGAAATTTATAAAGAAGGGAGTGAATCCAGATGGTTGTATTTTATTAACTCCGGTAGTGTAAAAAGATTCAGAACTAACGAATTTGGGAAAGAACTAATAACCCATATTTACAAAGAAGGAGACTATTTTGGATACTTTTCAATTCTTCAAGATATGCCTCATTTAGATTCTGCTGTGGCTCTAAATGACGCAACTCTCCACCTCATACCGGCTGATGATTTTAAAATGATGCTATTTAATAATAGGGACTTCATTGCCCAGTTTGTAAGGGTACTATCAGAGGTGGTAGAAGATAATGAACAAAAACTTTTAGAGATGGCTTATAGTTCTGTACGCAGAAAAGTAGCAAATGCCTTATTAGACTTTTCAAGCCTTGGTAAAAAAGACGAAAATGATCAGTCAATTTCGCTCAGTGTAAGTAGGGAAAATCTGGCTGCAGCAGCTGGTACAGCAAAAGAGACATTGATCCGTACTTTATCAGATTTTAAAGCTGAAGGTCTATTACAAATTCAAGGAAAGAATATCATAATAACCGATAAAGTAAGTTTAGAATCAATGCCTCAATAAGTAAAGAGTATAGCTAAGCTGCAAGTCTGACGTTATCGTTGGTAACGACATGCTGACTTGGGCTCAATGAGACCTTTTGGCTTTTCTGAACTTCTTTTTTAAATGAAAGTCCTAGCAGTGTTGCCAAAAATATTGGCAATGCTAGTCCCGCTATTAAATAATACCCTGAAAAAAGGCCTATAAAAACAACTGCCATCATGAAATAGAATCTTATCAAGGTCACGTCTAAAGAAGCTGCAAATGGTCTCATAACTAAATCTTTTTATTTGATTCAAAGATGAGATTTGGACCATACTTTCTGAATGATATGCATCATTCAAGAGAGTGATTGTTATCATCTGCTAGAAAAGATTCAGTGAAGATATTTATAGATAAGAAAGATCCATTTAAATTCCTTCTATGAATATTTTAGTACCCACAGATTTTTCGGAATGCGCAAACAAAGCATTTGATAGTGCCATGGCATTAGCAAAAAAACACGACGGCAATCTTCATGTATTTCATGCATCAAATATTCCGGATGATTGGCTATTAAAACTATCAACTCAAGAGTTTGGCAATAGACTCAATAAATCAATAAAGTCGTATGCTACTTCTCAAATGAATACGCTCTGCAATAAGGCTGAATTATCAGGATTGTCTTGCGAAATGCATTTTGATGATGGAAGACTCATTAATCATCTTGACCATCTCATCACAAACCTCAAAATAGATTTAGTAGTAATGGGCTCTCATGGCCTCAGTGCTAAAAATGAATGGATGATTGGATCTAATGCTCAAAAATGTATAAAAGCCCTTAAAACATCAGTATTGGTTATTAAAAGAGCCATAAGAGATTCAGATTTCAAGAAAGTTGCATTTGTGTCTAGCCTCCAGAAAGAAGACAAAGCTGCATTCAGACGATTTTTAAATTTTATCAACCCTTTGAAAGTAGACCATATTCACATCCTCTATGTAAATACCATTGGATGGCATACTGCACCTGTCATAATAAGACAAAGAGATCAAAATGATTTTGAACAAATGGCACTAGGATATAAATGTACGACTCATATACATAGAGATTACTCTGTGGATGCTGGAGTAAGACATTTCATAGAACAACAAGACATCGGGTTAATAGGTATATCAAATCATAAACGCCATCCGATAAAGCGATTTTTTCAAGGAAGCAATGTAGAATTATTGGTCAATCACCTTCAAATTCCAGTATTAAGTATTGACTATCCTGATTAATGATTTCAAAGTTCTATCCAGAATTTGAGTATTGTCATTATTCCAATAACAAGTATTAAAGTGAGAGCTAACCTTTTGAATCGTTCTTGAGGAATATGATTTAGAATTAACTTTCCTGTATAAGTTCCTATCCAACCTATCACAATTAAAAATGGAACATAAATCATGTCATGAGAATGAATATATCCATTAAAATAATAGACTACCGTACGAGTAGAATCTATAGCAAAATCAATAAATGCAGATGTAGCTATAAATGCTGACTTTTCAAGATTAAATGCAGCCATCGTTAATCCTCGTATAGCACCTCCTGTGCCCAATAAGCCTGCTGCTAAACCTGACAACGTTCCACCTATTACGGACTCTTTCTTCCCAGGAGCTATGACCAAGTCCTTTTTAATAAGAAACAATAAACTCAGAGCAATAAGAAAGAATCCCAAAAACACCTCTAGAAGAATCGGTTGGATCCATTTAGAGAGCAATCCTCCAATGATGACGAATATTACTGAAGGAAGGCCAATATAAAATATCAAACTCTTATTCACACCCTGTCTGAACAACGTGATTTTACTTAAATTACTAGCCACATGAAAAATTGCCGTAAGACCCAATACAGAGTGAAAATCAAAATAAATATTAGCGATTGGGACAAAAAATACTGACGAACCAAACCCTCCAATCGTGCCTAATACTTCCGCGACAAAAGTAAGAATCAAGAATACAACGCTTATCTGCTCTGTCATAAATTGAGTTATTTAAGAAAATAAAAAGGCCAATTCTTTAACAAATTGGCCTCACAAAAACTATTTGAAAATCGTGGAAATACAGATTATAATTTGAGTCTTATTGATTAACTTTTTTTCACTTCATAAACTTGTACTTCACCGTGTATAACCTTGAAAAAAAGCAGCCTAATCATAGGCTGCTCTGATCACTTCCATCCCAACGGGATAGACATTGTAGCTTTTCTTTTAGTCAGAGTCTTAGGAATTATAACTTTAAGAATACAATCTTAATAATTGTGACTGTTGATTAATGAATTAAAGGTCGCATCATCTTGTCTAGATATAAATGATCAATATCAATCCGAATAATGATCTTAATATCTAATACAACTCATGACTTCCCTCCCGGCAAAACGAGCAATGGAGTTTCTAATTCGAATAACTCTTCCTTAGTCATACTTCTGTGTACTAACCTTTTGAACCAATTTTTCTTTTTGTGAATCATGCACAAGACATCCGCATTTTCATTATCGCAATATTCTGTAAGCGTCTCCACTACACTCTCATCTTTTTCTAAGGCCTTATAACCATAGTTCAATTCTTTAAAATAAATGTCATAACCAGGGTCATACTCTATATAATTATCTCCTTTTTGCCGGACGTGTACCATTATAAGTTTCGCATCTGTGATCTTACACATATTGATCAATGAGTCTAATGCCTTTTCATCTTCAATAGGGTTGTCATCCACTCCTAGAACTATCTTCTCAATTTTTCCATAGCGATCCATATTTGGAATCGTAAGGACAGGCAACTTAGCTTTGTTTATGACGGATTCGGTCACACTACCTACAGTGATATCTTTCAGGGCAGTGAGACCTTTAGTCCCAGTAACTATTAGATCAAAATTATGAGCTTCAGCAAAGGATGGTATATAAGATTTAGGGTCAAAAACAACTACGGTAGAGTCTATTTCTAAATCCTTATTTACTTTTATCAATTCTTTTTCAAGGTTGATAATGTCAGCTTCTGCTCTTTGAATAAGGATGTCATCCAATTTCAAGAAAATTGTAGCTCTACTTCTCACATTCACACAATGAAGAAGATGAACTTCACTTTCTGGTATCTGTTTTAAATATGTTGCTATCCATTTGCAAGCATTTACTGAAGTCTTCGAAAAATCTATTGGGCATAATACTTTCATTGCACTTATTTTAAATGTTAAAAGTCAATTCGGTTAATGTTTTGGAAAGTGATTTCTCTTTTATTGTTTCAGCATGTAAAAAGAGCATTGGTTTATTGGCTTTCATAATCATTTCTTTGCTCACACTATCTATGAAAACATTAGCAATCCATGTACCCGACTCAGCTGCAAGAATGATGAGATCACTATTTTCTTCATCACTCTTCTTAATAATTGCATGACAAATATTTTCACTCTGGGTCTCAGCATAGGATATGCTAAAAGATGGATTCCTTTCTATCACCAAATCCTGAAGTAACTCCTCTTTTAGCGAGTTCGGCTTTTTATCAGTTTCATTCACATGGAAAAATGTCAAAGCCGCCATATTCTTTTCATTCCAAGCATATATTTGATCTATAATTTCAGCGGACTTAAAATGCTCATCGGATGCAATGAGTACATGTTTTGGCTTTACATATTTATGGTCTAATGGGATCAGGTATACAGGTATGTGACTCACTTTCACGACACCTGTAGCAATAGTTCCAAATATTTTTTCGATTATGCCATGCTTATCTCTAATACCCATAATTATAGCATCAAAATCTTCAGAATGGGCCTTTCTTACAATTGAATGCACTATTTCTCCGGTTCCTAATTCAATCGAAATCTTAGCCCCACTTCTCGGAGGATTAGTTACATCTACTAATATACCTACTTGTTCTCTTATATTTTCTGTATTCATGGGAGCCATATATCCACCTCCAGTTTCAGATGGATATACCGGTTGATTGTATACATGATAAACTACTATTTCATCTTTTGATTTACACATTTGAGTAGCATACTTAATCGCATTACTACTGAAATCTGATATATCTACTGGTACTAAATACTTCATGGTCTTGGTTTTAATATTTCTTAATAATCAATTCGCTTTTTCAATTTCTTCGTTCTTTATTTGATCATCTTTACCCTCCA
>DKPS01000253.1:7577-7895 GCA_002471345.1 Saprospiraceae bacterium UBA7328 | reverse complement strand
TTTTACTGCATTGGCAAGAGCATCTATACCTGCTTTTAATTTGCCACGAGCTTCAGAATCAAAGCTAATTTGTTTAGCCATATCTTAATTTTTTTTGAATTTTCGATTAATAAATTATTGATAAAAGGGATTTGGATTAATCCAAGATAACTAAGATGTCATCTTCTCTCATGATAAGTAAGTCATCACCATCATATTGTAATTCTTGTCCTGCATACTTGCCATACAGAACTGTATCACCTTTTTTTACAGTCAATTTTTCACCATCTTTTCCAGGTCCCACTGCTACTACTTTACCTTTTTGAGGTTTTTCTTTAG
>DKPS01000253.1:0-7270 GCA_002471345.1 Saprospiraceae bacterium UBA7328 | reverse complement strand
TTTTGAGGTTTTTCTTTAGCTGTATCAGGAATGATAATTCCTCCTTTGGTTTTTGCATCTGCTGGAGCAGGCTTTACTACCACTCTATCGTTGATTGGCTTAAGCTTCATATTAAGTACTCTCTTTTTAGTTTAAAAAATGAATATGCCAATATTATAGCATATGATGTGCCAAATCGAATCTGCTGACAAAAAGTTATGCCATTCAGTCAAGTGTGGCAGGATTTAATAAGGCAAAGGCGAAAAATAAAATATATGGGTGTCATAATGTCATAGTGACTTGTTCTATCATAGTTTCCCTTCATTCACCTAAATATTGAAGCTCAGATTCAGAAGGAGATCCGTATTTTCCCAGAATAATCCAATTAGAAAACAACTATGCTCAGTTTCTTCCGAAGTATCCGTCAAAGATTACTATCTAAAAATGAAGTTACTCGTTATATAATCTATGCCATTGGTGAGATTGCCCTAGTCATGATAGGTATCCTACTTGCCTTACAAGTTAATAATTGGAATGAAGGCCGGAAAAACATAAAAAAAGAGGTGATATATCTCCAAAATTTTAAAAAAGACTTAGAATTCGAAATTTCTAGACAAAAAGAAACATTAAACAAAACAGCTTACAAAATATCAGTATTCAAAGCTTTAGATCCTAGTTTCCACGTTTGGGCCAACATGACAAATCATATAACTGAAAATATCAATTTAGATAGTATTCGACTTGTTGATGTTTTCAGACGAGGTTCCAATAACAGATTTGTAAATGGAACTTATAACACATTAAAAGACAATGGTGATATACGACTCATAAGAAATGAAGAATTATACCTGAAAATCGTTTTTATCTACAATAATCATCTTCTATCAGCAACGAGCATTTACCAAGACCTCAAAAAAGTAGAAAACGAATTGAGGTTTAAATATTCAAAAGAATTGAAGTACTCAAATATCCAACAAACCTTTTTTACACATCCTAATAAAAAGCAGATCAAAGCAGACCTCACTTACTACTATGAAATATTTTCTCTACGTTACCATGAGGCTTCAAGAGCTCTAGAAACTATGGAAGAGGCATTAGCTTTGATCAATCAGGAGCTAAATAACTGAAATAGATTTGCTTAAACTTTTTCGTCATATTTAGCAAAATCTCCAAAGAGATTTGGTATCTCATTCACTAGATAAAATCTTCTGACAATAAGTAGCTTATCTCAAAATCAAGGCCGATTTATCTTTTTAATATCAGATTTATTCTTTACATATTTCTCTAGCCACTGATCTTGCTCCCAAAGCATGTGCAGCACAGATTCTTTTGCAGAGTAACCATGACTTTCTTTAGGAAGCATGACTAATCGAGCTGTAGCACCTAGACCTTTTAATGCATTAAAATATCTTTCACTTTGCATAGGATAAGTCCCTGAATTATTGTCTGCTTCTCCATGGACCAATAACAATGGTGTTTTCATTTTTTCTGCATGCATAAATGGTGACATCGTATAATACACTTCAGGTGCTTCCCAATATGATCTTTGTTCCCGCTGAAAGCCAAAAGGAGTAAGTGTCCGATTATATGCGCCACTCCTTGCGATCCCTGCTGCATAATCATTACTATGAGAAAGAAGATTAGCTACCATGAATGCTCCATAGGAATGCCCCCCTACTCCAACTCTTTCTCTATCTATATATCCTAGATTGTCTACTGCATCAATAGCAGCTCGGCCATTAGCAACTAATTGTTTTCTAAAGCTGTCATTAGGTTCATCATCGCCTTCACCTATAATAGGGAATGCCGCTCTTGCTAAAACAGCGTATCCTCTGGTCACCCAAAATATAGGAGAACCATAAGATGGGTAGGTGAATGCATATGGAGAAGAGGTTACCTGAGCAGCTGAGCTTTTGTCTTTATACTCTACTGGATATGCCCACAGAATCATTGGCAATTTTTCACCAGATGACCTATCATACCCAGGAGGTAGGTAAAGTGTGCCTGATAGATCTAATCCGTCATCTCTCTTATAATTAATAACTTCTTTATGGACATCCCTGATAGAGGCAAATGGGTTTTCAAAGTTGGTAACTTCAGTCAGTTTGTTTTTGGAATTCAGGTCTCGGATGAAGTAATTAGGGTAGTCCTTATTCGACTCTATACTGGTTAAAAACTTTCCTTTCTTCAGATCAATAGCATCGACTATTCTCTCCAGTTTTTTATTCTTACTTGCTCTATAGATTCTTTTTGTTCTCTTCGTATTTAAATCATATTCGTCAATAAAAGGTAAAATCCCTTCATCGGAATAACCTCTTCCAATCAAATACAGTTTATCATCATTTTTCGCTACAGTATACTCTCCATACTCATTTTTTTCAGTTACTAAACTCCCTGGATCACTGTAAGAATCTTGATAATTTCTATCTTGAATTGTAGTAGTTTCTTCAGAAGAATTTGAAGGGTTAAACAAATAACTTTTAACATTCCTATTATTAAATTCTCTGTCATGGGCGATTGCTGTGTTGTCATCACACCATTGTACAAATCTGAATCTATTTTCAGTTTCAACAAGTTTTGATACAGGACCAGTGAAAGGAGCATCTTGCTGGTATAATGCATCTCGAAAATCTACATCCACAGCAGGATCACCTCCATCCAATGCTTCTACCCAAACAATTGTGGAAGGTTGATCTTCTCTCCACTGGATACTCCTCATTCCTAATCTTACGGCATCAAATCCTTTTGGCAAATCTTCAATTAATGGCACTGCTAGCAACACTTTTACCAATTCACCATTGCTCTTGTATACTGTGGTTTTAGAAGGGAATCTATAATATGGGACTAGATATGAAAATGGCCGCTCCACAGTAGTTACCATATAGAAATTACCATCTGGCGAACTAGAAATAGACCTATAAATAGCCTCTGGAAGCCAAGACTTCGTCTCTCCATTCAGATCCACCATAATAAGTTCAGAATTGGCTAGAGTTGTAAAGTTTTGTTCATCCGTTTTGTCCTTTAGCAAATCCTGATAAGTTCTATTTTGTGCTTTTTTACCAAAATTCTCAGATATGGTTGGACCTGTTGGCACGGTACTCGACTTGTCAATTAAATCCTTCTTCGTGTCAGGTAATGCTTTAACAATTAACGACTTACTATCCTTTGTCCATGAAAATGGAGAACCCATATTTGCATTAAGAGAGATGTCAGACAGTGGTGCTGCAGTAGATGATTTAACATCCAAAACCCACAACTTTGTACTCTCATTTTTAGATACGCTGAAAGCAATTTTTGACTCGTCTGGTGCCCATCTTACATATGAGATCTGAACATCTTGAGGTATACCTAATATTTCTTTCTCCTTCTTGCTTTTGACATCGAGAAGAGAAATTTTATTCAGAAATCTAGTTCTACTTCCAATATTTGTTTTTGGATTGATCCGTAGTCCTGCCAGTCTCAATTCTTTTTGAGAGAGCTCTTCTATAGTCTTGAAAGAATTTCTATACTGTAAAAGGGCTTTGTCTCCCTTTGAATTCATACTCATGCGAGGTGGAAGTGGAACATCTACCAGATCTAATATTGCCTTGCTGGGTTTTTGGTAACCCAAATCAACTTGTGCGGCTAATGAGTAGGAAATAAGAAAAGACAGTACAATAAGTAGCTTTTTCATGCTTATAAATTTTGGCACTACAATTTAGAAATTTTCTATGATTTTAATTAGAACCACTTCTGAAAGGTCTGTTCTAAAGAATTGGGAAATTTTTCCTAATAACAAATGTTCCGTATTTTTCACTGTTTACCAATTTGAGAGCACATGATCCATTTATTTCGTAGCCTACGTCAAAAACTTCTTACTTAAAGACGGCTAACAAAATATCTAGTATATGCAATTGGTGAGATTACTTTAGTCATTATAGGGATCCTACTTGCTCTTCAGATCAATACATGGAATAGCCATCGAATCGAAAAGAAAGAAGAAGAATTCATTTATCAACGTTTGATTCAAGATTTGGAACAGGACATAAAAGGTCTGGAGATATCAATTTCAAATTTTGATGCCAGACTCCTTTATGGTGCTGAAGCTCTCCAACAACTCAATAGTAAAAATATTGATCAAGTGCTTTCATGGAGTGAATATTCGAGAGCTAAAGACAAACGTCCGAATTTTATCAAATCTCAAAACTTGTCTTATGGCAAAATACTATTCAGAATACTTGTGATAAATCTTTTTTATCCTACAGACAATACCTTTCAAGAATTGATATCCAGTGGAAAAATTGACATTATTAGTGATAAAGAATTGAAAGCAGACATTCAATCCTACTACCCAAGAATGAAGAGGTTACAAAATTTTCAAGACAAGATCATTTTTACTGTTCAATCCAAGTATAGAGATGCTTTGGAAAGAAATCGTATAAGCTATCTAAATGAACAGTCACTCGAGGAATTAATCGAAACAGGAATAGATAAAAAGGACATAGAAGAAGCAATCGAAAATTTACTCAGCTTGACAAGAGGCTCTTTGAGAACAGAAATGAATGAAGAATCTTTGGTAAATATTAAGCACGAAGTTGAACAATTATCAAAACGAATAAAATCAAAGATCAAATACTAGGATGGAGAATTGATTTTCTTATTTATCATTTGCTGCTCCAATGCTTCAACACCTGCTTCTCAAAGGTATCCTAACAACAGACTTGTTTAAGCTAATAGGAAAAGTCTGCTCGCTGTCAAGGAAATCCTTATCGTCATGGAGCTCATCTACTAAACATTTGTAAATACCTACTAGCTTCATTGGTTAATAATCATTTCTGCCACATCCATCCCACTTGCACAAGCTCCATGCACAGTGGCCTGGCTATCAATGCTTAATGCTTCTCCGGCGAAGTAAATTTTGTTATCCACTGGTTGCAAAATGGTCTCAACGATTTGACTTTGAGATCCATTAAAATCATATGAGTACGATCCCAGTATGTATGGTTCATTGGACCAATTTTGAATGATATGATTTTTATAGTGCTGTGAGGCCTGACCACTATACATTTCATCTAATTCACTTATTATTGCTGCTATAATTTGCTCGTCATTCTCTAGAGAGGTAAACCTTTCTGCTTTTTCATTAATGGAAAACAAGCCTAACACGTTCATTTCAGATCCTTTTCTAAAAGCTGCATCGTAATACACTTTATCATCAGTAGAGATGGCCTCAAATAGCTTACCCTCAATAGTAATATCAGCATAGAATTTCTTTTCAAATTCTATAAATGCCTTCATTCCTGCTCCCATCGAAATGCTGTTAATTGCATCCATTTTAGCTGTAGGCAATGAAGGTGTAAAATTTATCATATTACTTTGCAATACTTTTATCGGCACCGTGATTAGCACCTTGTCAGCTGAATACTCTACTCCATTTCCAGTTGTCAATATGACTTGATTTTCCGATTGATCTATTTCACTAATTGGGGTATTTAAAACAATTCTATCTGCGATATGAGGGACCATATACTTTTCAAAAAACCCAAACCATGTACTCTTCTTAAATTTATATTCACTATAAAAGTTTGTAGCAAAATTCATTCGTTTCAACTTTCCATTGTGTCATCTATTATAAGATTGAGGGTTGTATTTTATAAATTCAATGTCCCCATCAACATTAGGGTCATTGAGTAGCTCTGAAAGAATTGAAGGTTCATCATGTATCCATTCAGCACCAGTATCTATTGGAAAATCTGCCAGATCCGTATTCTGTTTGACTCCACCTCCATAAAGGCCTGACGCTTCAATAATTTGAAAATCTATACCATATCGACTTAGTAGATATCCTGCACTCAGTCCAGCTGCCCCAGCTCCAACAATGATAATCTTTCCATTATAATTTGTCGAAAAGTCCTGATCAATGAATTGCAGTCCAGATTGTTTGCTGCATCCACTCATTAACATTGACATGAATGGCAGCCCTAATCCCAAAGCTAATCCGCTCTTTAAAAACTCATTTCTGTTCATTCTAATCTACCTTTTAATGTGAATTTGTATTCCTATTTCTGCACCAAGAAAAGATGCATCTGATTCTTTTATAGAAAGCTGCCTACCATAAAATAACTTCATGAATAGCCCATTGCCATTTATCAATTTATATCCTAAGCCAACAGTGATCTCTGGAAGAAAGGAATGTTGCAACCTTATATTATTCTGAATATTTCCTGATTCTAGCTGAACTATTCCACCATATTTTTTAAAGGATAACAAATAACCCAATTCAATAGAGTAAAGAGTGTAAAAGCCTTTTCCCTTCTTTGCATTTCCATATTCTACCCCGATAGTCGTTAACAGATTATTCTGAATATCAGGAAGCACGAAATATGCTATATGTGGCACTACATTCCATTCATCTAAAATTTGATTACTCTTATTATTTTTGAAATCAAAAGGTAACACTACACCTACTTTAATTCCACGGTTCACCCCAAATGGAGAGAAATAGCTTAACCTTAATGGAAGCGTTTCTTGACCGCTCAATTGGGAACAGTATGATATAATAATTAAGAATATTAACGTTCGGGACACTATGAATCTATTTAAAATGTTACAACACTTTTAAGCAAATGATGATGAAGAACCAGCCCGACAACTTCTGGAGAGATATGTTGAAAAGATAGATGATTTAGAAGTTATCGGGGTCCTTTCACACCCTCTGGAAGCAAAGAAAATAATTAATGAAGGGAGTGTTGATATCTTATTGTCAGATATACATATGGAAGATCTTACAGGAATTGAATTAGTAAAAATACTCAAGGATCCTCCTATTGTGATTTTCACAACCGCATATTCAGAATATGCCTTAGAAAGCTATGAACTTGATATAGCAGACTATCTAGTAAAACCTATTTCCTTTGATCGGTTCATAAAATCAATTGATAAAGCAAAAGAGATTATAGCATATCGAAACAAAGAACTTGTACCAATTCCAACATCTACTAAAGAAAATATAAGCGAATACTTCCTTGTCAAAAGCAGTAGTAGAATGGTCAAAGTCAATTACGACGAACTACTATACGTCGAAAGCTTTGGTGAATATGTTAAGCTATACACTTTTGATGACGTGATCATCGCATATCAGCGTATGACATCTATGGAAACCATGCTGCCCGATAACGAATTCATCAGAATTCATAGATCTCACATTGTGAATATCAATCGTATAAAAGAGATTGATAAAAACACGGTAGTTGTTAGTGGTAATCATAGACTTGTGATCAGTAAGAGGATGAAAGATGGGCTGATGAGCGCA
>DKPS01000160.1 GCA_002471345.1 Saprospiraceae bacterium UBA7328 | reverse complement strand
CTTCCATATATGATGGAGAAACGGTAGTAATCCTCCATGCACATTTTATAGCACAAGCAAGACTATGGATTTCACCGTCCCAATCTAATAAACCTTTGTGCTCATCTGGAAAAGTAGGGAATAATGTAACATGTTTCCAATCCATAACCCCACGATATTGGCCATTGTGTATGGTGAAAAAAGTACGAAGTGTTTTGAGCTTTTCATATGCAGGACAAAATTGAATCATAAAAGGAATAAGACCAGACATATGATCATGGCAGTGTAAAATGTTAATGTTTGTGATGTCTCTTTTTAGCCATTCCAAAATGGACCTTTGAAAACCAATATTTCTATCAATCTCATCTTCATAAGCATTTCCATCCGTATTCAAATAAATATGAGGTCGATCAAATAAGCCAGGAAGTGATATTGTATATAAGGTGTATCCTAAATCACTTTTTAATATTTTCCGTACCTCATAGGATTGAGTTTTAATTCCAAGTTTGAATCTCCCTTCTATAACAATTTCAAATTTTTGATTTGATAACCATTCGTTTTCATAGTGAGGGATGACCACGGATGCATTGGTGTTTAGTCGATTTTGATACATAGGAAGAGCTCCAACAACATCGCCCATGCCACCAGCCTTGGCGGCAGGATAACATTCTGTTGATATATGAAGAATTTGCATCATTCTGATTGTAATTTATACACTATGGCACCTAATGGAGGAACAGTTATTTCCATTGAATTTGAGCGTTCATGATATGGAAGTGCTTCAGATGCTTTAAATTCTGAATAGTCAGAATTGGCTCCCCAATATTCCGATAGGTCAGAATTGAAAATCATTTTATAAAGACCTTTTTCAGGAACGCCAATTCTATAATTTTCTAAAAGATTAGGAGTGAAGTTACATATGACAATCACCTCAGACTCTACTCCTTTGCGAATAAAGGCGAGTACACAATTTTGAGAATCATTCCATTCTATCCATTCAAAACCATCTCCATCGTAATTCTTTTCATAAAGAGCAGGTTCATTTTTATATAAAAAATTTAAATCCTTGATCATTTTTTGAACTCCCTTATGTGGCGCAAATTCAAGTAAGTGCCATTCTATACCATGATCAACATTCCATTCTGATGTTTGACCTATATCATTACCCATGAATAATAATTTTTGGCCTGGATGTGTGTACATATAACAATACAGCAGCCTTAGATTGGCAAACTTCTGCCATTCATCACCTGGCATCTTTTGCGCTATAGATCCCTTGCCATGAACTACTTCGTCATGGGAAAGAGGGAGCATATAGTTTTCTGAAAAAGCATATGTTAGACTTCTACTTATCTCATTGTGATGATACTTTCTGTGAATTGGGTCTTTACTCATGTATTCTAAAGTATCATTCATCCAACCCATCATCCACTTCAATCCAAAACCAAGCCCACCTGCATCAACTGGTCTGCTCACCCCATTAAAGGCTGTAGATTCTTCAGCAATCATCTGAATATCTGGAAAGTCTCTATAAATGGATGTGTTGAGTTCTTTTAAGAATTCAATGGCGGCTAGATATTCATTACCTCCATGAATATTAGGTTCCCATCCTCCATCATCTCTTGAATAATCGAGATATATCATACTCGCAACGGCATCCACTCTTAGTCCATCTACATGAAATTCTTTACACCAATAATGTGCACTGGAAAGCAAGAATGCTCTGATTTCTTCTCTTTCATAATTAAATATTAAGCTGTTCCAATCTGGATGAAAGCCTTTTTTTCTATCTGGATGTTCATATAGGCATGTTCCATCAAAATCAGCAAGAGCAAACTCATCATTGGGAAAGTGGGCGGGGACCCAATCTAGGATTACTCCAATATTATTTTGATGTAATTTGTCGATGAGGAACCTTAAATCATCAGGACTTCCGTATCTGCTTGTGGGAGCAAAGTAGCTTGTACAGAGATAACCCCAAGAAGGATAATATGGATGTTCCATCACCGGTAAGAATTCCACATGAGTGAAATTCATCTCAGTGAGATAATTTACGAGCTCTTCTGCTAATTCTGTATAGTGTAAAGATCTATGTTCTTCATTGGATTTTTTCCAGCTACCCAAGTGGCATTCATACACAGACATGGGTTTGCCTAGACTGTTAGGATTGTGCCTGATAGACATCCATGACGCATCCTCCCACTTATAGTCGGAGTGCTCAACCACACTAGCAGATTTTGGGGGCATTTCTGTTCTTCTAGCATAAGGATCTGCTTTCTCCCTTATTTTATCATCGTGATTGGATAATATCGAGTACTTATATAATGCTCCTGCCTGTACACCTGGAATGAATCCTTCCCAAATACCACTTCCGTTCCATTGGACAAATAGCTCTGATGTGCCATCTGCACTCCAATGGTTAAAGTCACCAATTACTTTTACTGATTTAGCAGCAGGAGCAAATACAGCAAAATAAGTGCCTGTTTCACCATTTACAGTCATGATATGAGAACCAAAATTATCATATAAGCGGCAATGGTTTCCTGCTCTAAAAAGATCTAAGTCGAAATCTGAAAATCTGGAAAAAGGAATTATTTTATTCACTTGGGTAATATAATAAAAGGATTAATAAGAATAGAAAGGACAGTTAATATCCTAGTACGGGACAGTTAATTTACAATACGAAATTCCTTCAATCATTAAATAAGGATTTATTGAGTATCTAACTTTTTATGTGAAGAATTCTCCTGGACATAAGTTGGTTTTATTTTTTCAAAACTGCAATTATTTAGACAATTCAAATGTGTGAATAATTCGTTTAAGGATTATTAATTTTCATTCTTATTAGTAGTGACATCTTGAAATATTCATACCTTTTGCTGAATTTTTTAAAGAGGTATGAAATCTATTATAAAATCAGTTATTGTTCTTTCACTTCTTATTGCGGCGATTTTACAGTCGTGTGAACCTTCATCTACAAATAAAAATCACATTGTTGTCAATGCTCAAGACAATATTGCATTTATCGGTGGAAATCTTTGTTCTCGTATGATTAACTACAGTCATTTCGAAACAGCCATTCATTTAGCTTTTCCAAATGATTCATTGACAATCAGAAACATGTGTGATGGAGGTGATACACCTGGGTTTAGACCTCATTCTGGCAGAGACTCTTCTTGGGCTTTTGATGGAGCATGGGATTATCAGGATGAACTAGCCCACAAATCTTTCAATGTGGGTCATTTTGAATTTCCAGATGAATGGCTATCTCGGTTGGATGTTAATACCATTATTGCCTTCTTTGGATATGCTGAATCATACTCAGGTGCCGAGGGGTTAGAAAATTTTAGAGGAGAACTGCAGGCATTTGTCGATCACACCTTATCCTTATCCTATGACACTATCTATGCGCCACAATTAGTATTAGTCTCCCCTATTGCGTTTGAAGACCTTTCAGACATATATGATTTGCCAAATGGATCTATTCAGAATGCCAATTTGAAATTGTATTCAGAAGTGATAAAAGAGGTCGCTGCAATTAATGCAATTCCTTTTATTGATGCATTCTCAGTTTCTAAAAAATGGTTTGTGGCTAAAAATGAAATGACTATTGATGGTTTTCAAATGACTGATGAATCCTATGAGCTTTTTGCAGAGTTTTTGGTGAAAGAGATTTTCGGAGTAAAGTCAGTGTCAAAAAACAAAGATGAGGTTCATGCTGCTGTAAAGGAAAAGAATTGGTTTTGGCATAATGATTACAAGATTCCAAATGGTGTTCATGTATTTGGTAGAAGATATGATCCTTTTGGACCAGATAATTACCCTTTTGAATTTCAGAAGATAAGGGAAATGACAACTATTAGAGATCGAAATATTTGGGCGGTTTCTGTCGGAAAAGAATTTAATCTTGAAGAGGAAGATGCTAACACCATTCAGCTTCCAGAAGTAGAAACCAATTTCAAAACTGGAGATTATGGTAGAGGAGATAATAGGTATTTGTATGGAGAAGAAGCAGAAAACAAAATAATTGCTCCATCTGGATACAAGGTAGACTTATTTGCTTCAGAAGAAGAATTTCCTGATTTGGCTAATCCCGTTCAACTCACTTTTGATAATGAAGGCCGGCTGTGGGTAGCAGTGATGCCTACATATCCTCACTATAAGCCAGGTGATCCTAGACCTAATGACAAACTGATTATACTTGAGGATACTGATAATGATGGAAAAGCAGACAAACAGACAATTGCCGCGGATAACCTTCATCTACCAATAGGATTTGAGTTAGCTCCAGAGGGTATATACATTTCTCAAGGGACTAACCTAAAGATTTTGAAAGATAATGATGAGGACGGATATTATGAGTCTGAAGAGATTTTATTAAGTGGATTTGACGATCATGATACACACCATGCTATAAGTGCCTTTTGTTCTGATCCATCGGGTGCAATCTACATGGCAGAAGGTGTATTCTTGCATACCAATGTAGAGACCCCGTATGGTATGGTAAGAGCACATAATGGTGGATTCTATAGGTATAACCCTGCCAAGAGACATTTAGAGAGAACTTCACAAGTAAGAATCCCTAATCCATGGGGAATAGCATTTGATGATTGGGGACAGCCTATTTATATAGAAACATCAGGACCTGCAATGAGATGGATGACAGCATCTTCATCTAAACCTCTCTATGGATCTTTTAATTATAATGGGCGTGATCTTGTAAGAGAAGAAGACAGAGTAAGGCCTACTTCAGGACTTGAATTTGTATCTAGTAGACACTTCCCAGATGAGGTGCAAGGTGATATATTGTTGAATAACAGCATTGGCTTTTTAGGTACTCGACAATTAAAATTCATAGAAGATACTACTGGTTTTAAAACAGAATACAGACAAGATCTATTGGATGGCTCTGATCCTAATTTTAGACCTGTAGATATGGAATTTGCTCCAGATGGATCACTGTATGTAGTAGATTGGCATAATGTGCTTATAGGTCATATGCAGCACAATGCTCGTGATCCCCTCAGAGATCATGTACATGGTAGAATATACAGAGTGACTTATCCATCACGACCATTAGTTCAGCCTGCAAAGATTATAGGTGCATCTATTCCGAAACTTCTTGATAATTTGAAACTGCCAGAATACAGAAGCCGATATCGAACAAGGAGAGAATTAGCTGGAAGGAATCATGCAGAAGTTCTATCAAGTTTGGATCAATGGGTCGATCAGCTAGATCCAAATGATGAGGATTTTGAGAAATATCAATTAGAGGCTCTTTGGATAACTTGGAGGTTGAATAAAGTAGATGAAAATCTTTTGATTTCTGTACTGAATTCTAGAGACTATAGAGCCAGAGCAGCAGCTGTGAAAGTATTGAGGTACAATACTGATAAGGTATCTAATTATTTAGACCTGTTGAAAAAAGCGGCAAATGATACTCACAGCAGACCTAGATTAGAAGCAATGACTGCAGCTTCTTGGTTAAAAAAAGAAGAAACCATAGTCGTGCTAAACGAAGTGACAAAGCACGAGATGGATGATTGGTTACAAGGAGCATATGATAACATTGTAAGCCATTTGGGTGGTAAGATTAATGAACATAGAAATGACAAGAAAGAGAAAAATGTCTCTTTAAAAGGTGACGATCTAGCTGTGTATTTGAAAGGACAAGAAATTTATGAAAAGGACGCATATTGCGCTACCTGTCATCAAGATAATGGTAAAGGTCTCGCTTCAGTGGGTTATCCCCCATTAGCAGGTACAGAATGGGTTACAGGTAATCAAGAAAGATTAATAAAAGCGACTTTAAAAGGCCTTCATGGACCGATGACTGTTCTTGGTACTGACTATCCTGGTCAAGTGCCAATGACTCCTTTTGAAGGACTTATGACTGATGATGAAATTGCAGCAGTATTGACTTATGTCAGAAATAGTTTTGGAAATCAAGCTGATCCTGTTGAATCAAGCTTTGTTACCGAAATCAGGAATAAAGTAAAAGGAAAAGAGGGGTTCTATGTGCCAAAGGATTTACTATTAGAACATCCATTGAATGGGTTTTCGAATTGAGTTATTATTAGATTAAATGAGATAAGAATTATATAATGAAACATATATACAACGGCTGGTTTGGTAGAACTTGTTGGTTAGCCATTTTCGGTTTGAGTTTTACTTTTTGTCAAAACAAAGAAATAGAAGAAGAAGAACCTCCTCACATCGTATTTGTCACAGGTGATGAAGAGTATAGGTCTGAAGAATCTATGCCAATGATTGCTAAAATTATAAATCGTGAACTTGGAGCAAAAGTTTCATTATGCTATTCTCTG
Source organism: Saprospiraceae bacterium UBA7328 (assembly GCA_002471345.1). Lineage (GTDB taxonomy): Bacteria > Bacteroidota > Bacteroidia > Chitinophagales > Saprospiraceae > UBA7328. The sequence goes on along the minus strand of DKPS01000160.1, from coordinate 797 downwards.
GATTCCATGGGAATAATAGATCCTAATAACTCAAAAAACATAAGTGGACTTGAGGCTTTAGAAACCGCAGATCTAATGGTGATGTTTACTCGTTTTAGAGCGCTTCCAGATAATCAACTTAAAATGATTACTGATTATGTAGAATCTGGAAAACCTGTGGTTGGGTTCAGGACTTCTACACATGCATTTATGTATAAAGAAGATAGCACAAAAATGCATATGAATAATGAATGGCCAACCAAACTATTTGGCCAACAATGGATTACTCATCATGGCCATTTTGATGATGGGGCGAACCCAATGACATCTGTAACTCCAATAGCAGGCAAAAAGAATCCAATATTAAATGGGTTCAAATCATTTGATGCCTATTCTTGGCTATACCATGTGGATGGTGGAAAATGGAAGTTGTATGGGGATAGTGATCCCTTTTTGGTTGGAAAATCTTTAAAGTCAAATCATGAAATGAATGGTAGATTAGATGAATTTGCTCTGACTAATCCAGTGGCCTGGACTAAGAGTTATAATCATAACGGAATTAAATCCAGGGTCTTTTTTACTACTCTTGGTCATCCTTATGATTTCAAAAATACATCAATGAGGATTTTAGCATTGAATGGAATATATTGGGCCTTGGGTCGTGAAGATGAGATTCCTTTATCTGGTGTAAACTCAACAATCGTGGGTGAATATGACCCAAATAATTCAGGATTTGGACAAAAGTTTAAACAAGGACTAAGGCCTATCAGTATTCCCTAAAAGTACACAACAAATAATATGAAATACTTTTCACTAAT
>DKPS01000059.1 GCA_002471345.1 Saprospiraceae bacterium UBA7328 | reverse complement strand
GGATAAGGAGACTTTTAGTTCGAACTTGTCTAATCAAATACCGGATGAAATAGGAGACCTGCTCGGATTGAAAGTAGTGGTGTTAACGGATAGGCCTATGACAGATTTAGAAATACTTTTTCTTTCCAAAAAAGTAGAGGGCTATGGCGATTTTTATCATTCCGCTACTCAAAATTTGGGCTCATTGAATACAAGGTTGAACAATTCCATTGAAGAAGTTATTGATGAGGATGGAGATGGGTTTTCAGGTGAATTAGATTGTGATGACTTAAATGCAGCAATAAACCCCGATGCAGCGGAGATCCCAAATAATGATGTAGATGAGAATTGTGATGGCTTAATAGAGGTAATTGACAATGATGAGGATGGCTTCAACTCATCGATAGATTGTGACGATTCTGATATAACGATAAACCCCGATGCAACAGAAATTCCAAATAATGATGCGGATGAGAATTGTGATGGAGTAGTTTTAATCATTGATAATGATAATGACTCTTATAACTCTTCAATAGATTGTGATGATGCAAATCCTTTTATTCATCCAAATGCTACTGAAATAGTTGGTAATGAGATAGATGAGAATTGTGATGGAATTATTATTTTGAACCCAAGTCAAACGGATATGGATGGTGATGGTTTTGATGCATCCTCTGATTGCAATGACCTTGATCCGCTTATTAATCCAAATGCAAAAGAAGTTTATAACAATGGAGTAGATGAAAATTGTGACGGATGCAAGTGTAAATTCCTCATAAAAAAATAAAATTCTTGTTTTTTTCAGTCTTATTGCCTAAAAAACATCTCTTTTAGACGCATTCCTTTAATTTTAGCCCTAGAATTGAGAAAGTTAGAAACTGGAACTATTAGTCCAAAATTTCAATAGATTAATGTCATTTACATGCACTATTTTTTATGGAAAAGTATAAAATAAAAGAATGAAAATAGGGATCCCAACAGAGATTAAAACGAATGAAAACAGAGTAGGAATGACTCCTGCAGGAGTAAAAGCACTAGAAATCAGAGGACATAAAGTTTATGTGCAATCTGGTGCTGGAATAGGTAGTGGTTTTTCTGATGATAAATATGTAGAAGCCGGTGCTGATATCCTTTCTAATATTGAAGATATCTACGCTATTGCGGAGATGATAATTAAGGTTAAAGAGCCAATAGAAGCTGAATACGACCTTATACAGAAAGATCAATTACTTTTCACATATTTTCATTTTGCTTCTTATGAGCCATTGACAAAAGCAATGATTGAAAAAGGAGCTGTTTGCTTGGCATATGAAACAGTAGAGCTACCCGATAGAAGTCTTCCCCTTTTAGTTCCAATGTCAGAAGTAGCAGGGAGAATGGCTGTACAAGAAGGAGCAAAGTATCTTGAGAAACCTATGGGTGGAAAAGGAATATTGTTAGGCGGTGTCCCTGGAGTGCCACCTGCTAAAGTAATGATCATTGGAGGTGGAATAGTTGGGACACAAGCTGCAAAAATGGCTGCAGGACTTGGAGCCGATGTGACCATTTTAGATATTAATTTACAGAGACTACGGTATTTGGAAGATGTAATGCCTGCAAATATTACTACGGTTCATTCTAATCAATATAATATCAGCAAAATGATACAGTACCATGATTTGATCATTGGCGCTGTTTTGATTCCAGGTGCCAAAGCTCCAAATTTGGTGACGAGAAATATGCTTAAAGAAATGAATCCAGGAACTGTACTTGTAGATGTAGCTGTGGATCAAGGTGGATGTATTGAGACATGTAGACCTACGACTCATGACGATCCTACTTTTGTTATTGATGATATTGTACACTACTGCGTAGCAAACATGCCTGGGGCAGTACCAATGACTTCTACTACAGCACTTACGAATGCAACATTGCAATATGCTGTGCAACTTGCAGATAAAGGCTGGAAAGAAGCATGTATTCAAAATGAAGCACTTACGAAAGGCCTAAATGTGGTAAGGGGTAAAGTCGTTTATAAAGGTGTTGCAGATGCATTTGGAATTGATTTTACTCCAGTAAATGAAGTATTGAGTTAGTCATTAGTATATAAATACAATCATTCTATCACTTATTTTTTTGATTGATTTCAAGGTGTTTTAACTTGTAAGGACAAATTAGGTCTCCTCTATGAGTGCATATTCACCTCATTTATCAAAAGTATATTGGAAGTCATTAGGAATTATTGCATTCATAAAGGTTTTCATCCACTTATTCGCGAACGTGATTACAGAATTTGGACTACATCGCGATGAGTACCTATATATTTCAGAGAGTGATCATTTAGCATGGGGTTACATGGAGGTTCCCCCTGTTATTTCTATTCTGGGTTGGATATCACGAGGATTGTTTGGTGATTCCTTGTTAGCTGTTAAAATCTTTCCTGTCCTTGTAGGAGTTGCTACTATTTTTCTTTTAGGTGTTTTTATTAGAGATTTAGGTGGTGGAAAGTGGGCCCAAATTATTGGCGCAACAGGATTTCTACTTTCTCCAGCATACTTAGGAAGTAATGGCCTATTCCAACCTGTTAGTTTTAATCAGTTTTTTTGGTTTTTATCAGTAGTGGTTCTTCTTAAAATTTTGAATTATCGTCAAATTCACAAGAAAGAAAGTACCCAGTTGTGGCTCATTTTTGGTGGGATTGCAGGACTTGCTTTTCTCACAAAATACTCGATTGTTTTCTTTTTTATTGGAATCATTTCAGCTCTTTTATTAACCCCATTTAGAAAGGTCTTTTTGTCTAAATATCCTTACCTAGCTGTTTTGATATCCGTTATTATAGTAAGCCCTAATCTTTGGTGGCAGATCAGTCATGACTTTCCAATTGCAAGGCATATGACAGATTTGAAAGCAACGCAATTGGTAAATGTTTCATGGCAAGATTATTTTTCATCTCAATTTGTCTTTCATTTTCTGTCCTCAATTATTTGGATTGGGAGATTGATTTTTGGCATAAGATCTCAGTCACATTCAAAGTATAGACTCTTCAGCATAGTTTTTTTAGTTGTCATCTTTTTAATCTTCGGATTAAGCGGAAAAGCCTATTACACTCTTGGAGCATTCACAATGATGTTTGGACTTGGAGGAGTTGCTTTTGAAAAGTGGTTTGGATCGAAGGCGTGGAGAATTTTACCATTAATTGCACTTGGTAATTTGTTTGCCTTACCCATTGCACTTCCGATTTTACCAGTAGAACAAATGAAGAGTTATTCAGAATTTCTTCAAAATGATTTGAATTTGACTGGGCCATTTAAGTGGGAGGATGGTGTAGTAAGGTCATTGAAACAAGATTATGCCGATATGTTGGGATATGAAGAATTACCGGAAAAGGTGGCTATGATTTATCATTCTTTATCTGATGAGGAGAAAGCAAATTGTTTGATATGGGGTGGGCATTACGGGCAAGCCGGAGTTCTGAATCTATATCGCAAGAAGTATGACCTTCCAGCTTGTTACAGTTTTAATGCAAGCTTTGTAGCTTGGGTGCCTCAGGATTTTGATATCAAAGCACAAATCCAGGTAGAGGATCAATTGCAAGATCCTTCACCTTATTTTGAACAGACGATTTTAATGGATAGTATCGAGCATCCCTTAGCAAGAGACCCTGGTTATATCTATCTGAAAATCGGCCCTAAAATGGACTTAAGACCAATTTGGAAAGAAATAGTCAGGGAGGAACGAGTTGCAGCAGGATATTCCCTTGAATGATTAATCTATATTACGACTTTCGAAATTTCATTCTTTTTATTTCTAAATACCTCCCATATCAAAAATCCAAAAACAATCATATATTCTATTAGTACAATTAATAGATTTTCATAATATTCAATTCCACTGTAGTTGAAATAGGTGAAGACAATTAATAGTGACCATATCACCGGAAATCTATAAGTAGTAAATGCACATAGAAGTAGGGGAGTACATATGTACCAAGGATGTACAATTGGTGCTAAAAAAAGATAGGTGCAAAACGCCATGAGTATAAAATGAAATAAATCATTTGAAGATTTCCTTTTGATATAAAAGAATATAGCCTGTCCGCAGATTAGAACAATGGTCAGAAATGATAAAAATGGACCAACGATATGTATGGTATTAAATCCTTTAATGAGGTATCCAACCTCTCTTAATAGATAATATATACTTGCATTAAATTCGAACTTATTCACATAAAGGCCAATGCTACTGCCGAGATTTGAAATGACGTCCAAATTCATAAATATGCCAAACAAACTCATTGAAACGAATGCAGATAATAGAGCATAAAACAAGGCCTTTTTAACATGCTTTATAAAGATCATTTGAAGTGGCAATAGCATAAGAGGCAATAATTTGCTGCAAATTGCTAACGCTATAGATAGACCACTTCCAAAATATCTATTAGTTAATAATAAATAGATCGAAAGAACTAAAAAGAATATCATAAATGCCTCAAAGTGGATATTCCCCATCAGCTCAATGATTACAAGTGGATTAAGAGCATAAATAAAAATGTTTTTTGGAGGTAGATTGAATCGTTTTAATAGCTTCCATCCTATGTAAATGGTTCCAATTTCTGAAGCTAAAATGAATCCTTTAAAAATGACTGCAGAGGAATAATGCGTGCTAATGATCGGTAGAGTAGCAATATATCCAATAGCCTGCCCGACAGGAGGGTAAATACTATAGTAATTAGGAGAATTGAGTAATCCAAAGAGTTTATTATCTAAAGAGGGATATTTGCCCACTATTTCAGACGGCAAATATTGAAATGGACTAATACCTAAATGCAGACACCTTCCATCCCATATAAATCGATATATATCATCAGAAAGATTAGGAAAACTGAATAGAAGCACAGCTCTTGACAAAATGGCTAAAGAAAAAAACCAAGTAATGTGAATTGAATTAGCCGATTTGAAAGTCAAATAGATATAACATAGAGAGGCTATTAAAAAAGGAATGATAATTTGGTTGAAATCCCCTTGGCTTGGAATATATCCCACATAACTTACAGACAATAAAAGGACAAGGGCTAAACTGAAGAACCTTGTTTTTTGTCCATACAATGTGTCCGATTTACTCACTTTATAAAATTAACCTGAAAATGAACATAATAGAACCCAAATCAGATGAATACCTTCTATTTTATTTTAAGTTTAAGTGCTTAATTGAATAGAAGAAAATAGTGCCATATCCAAATGCGAGTAGTAAATGCATCATAGTAAAGGTCAAATCATTTTGTTGGACACCATACATTAAACCAAATGCAAAATAGACAGCTAATAGCCCTTCGGCAATCGTTACTTTACTCAAGGAGGTCTTGATATAGTTGTTATGAGATAAAGACTGGGTGAGTTTACTCACATCTAATTTTGGTGTTCTAACAAATGGAGTCTTTTTACCTCTGAATCCTTGTATTACGGCTAATGCATTGTGTAAAGAAAGACCCATGGATAATGCCATAAAAATGGGGAACAGATAAAGAAATTTAAAGGTCGTTTTCCATATACTTTGATTCTTCCATGACCTTAAAACATTAGCGACATAGTAAACAAGTCCAATAGAAATCAAACCTATAAGAAAGATGCCAAAAAAGTTTCGATTGAGTCCCAAAGGGCTCAGAAAATAAGTAAGTGGAACACTAAAGATTCCAAGAATAAATACAAATAGAAAAACTGATGAAGACAGTAAGTGTGCACTGGCATAAAGCTTTTTATAAAGACTAATTTTTGAATTCCATACTTGAGGTAAAACTTTTAATGCAGTTTCAGCCCCACCTTTCATCCATCGATATTGTTGAGACTTGAGGCCATTCATCTCTGCAGGTAATTCTGCTGGAGATATAATATCCTCTAAATATTTTATTCTCCAACCTTTGAGTTGTGCTCGATAGCTTAAGTCTAAGTCTTCCGTAAGAGTATCAGCCTCCCAACCACCTGCAGAATCTATACATTCTCGTCGCCATACTCCAGCTGTGCCATTGAATTGCAAGAGATAATCTCCCTTCATTCTACCTAATTGTTCTACAGTGAAATGGACATTGAGCTGAAAAGCTTGAACCTTTGTCAATAATGAAAAATCATGATTTATATGCCCCCATCTAGTTTGAACTACTCCTATTTCATCGTCCTTAAAATAGGGTAGAGTCTTTTGTAAAAAGTTGGTTTCAGGTAGAAAATCAGCATCAAAAATAGCAATGAATTTTCCTTTTGCCTTTGGCATAGCATCTTTCAATGCCCCAGCCTTATATCCTGATCTATTTTTTCTCCTAATCTGCTGTATGTTGTATCCTCTAGATTTAAATTCTTCTACCTTTTTGGAGACGATTTGAAGAGTGTCATCAGTGCTATCATCAAGAATATGGATTTCAAATTTTTCCTTTGGATAGTCTAGAGCAGTAATGCTATCTATTAATCTACTGATAACATACCTCTCATTATAGATGGGGAGTTGTATGGTTACAAAAGGAACCTCTTCAAGTTTACTATTATTATTTACAATCTTGTTTTGAATTGAAACGCTATTTCCTCTTTTGTTTTTTTTCAGATAATGATACAATAGATGAAACTGCATCAGACAATAAATAGTGATATAAGAAAGGGCTATGGTGTAGATCCCTACTACAACATACCCAGTTATTTCAAATACACTCATCCTCTATATTAATTTGAAAATTGTCCATAATATTTTATGCCCTGCCAGAATAGTACCTTTCACTGTACCTGATATTTTAGAAACACCTATTCTCTTTCTGTATCTCACTGGAATTTCAGAGCACTTCAAACTCATTTTGGCTGCCTTTACCTGCATTTCTACAGTCCATCCATATGTCTTGTCCTCCATATTCATAGCGATAAGAGAACTATATTTTAATGCCCTAAAAGGCCCAAGATCAGTAAATTTATAGTCATAGATCATTTTTATCAGTGTAGTAGCTAGCCAATTTCCAAATACTTGTTGAGGAGTCATTGATCCCTTTTCCATATCTCCTGTAGCCCTTGACCCTATGACCATGTCTATATCTTTATCTATGATTGGTCTAACTAACTCTCTCATATCTTCAGGGTAATCAGAATAATCTCCATCAATAAAAACCACAATATCAGGAAGAGGTTTTTGTTGAGCTATTTCATTTAGACCTCTAAGACATGCATTACCATAACCTGGGTTGGGTTCATTAAGCACAATGGCATTATGAGCATGGGCGATTTTTCCGGTATCATCAGTTGATGCATTATTGCATACATATACATGTCTCACTAAATCTTCTGGAACTTCATTTAAAACTTTTCCTATTGACAATTCCTCATTAAAAGCTGGAATAATTACGTCTATAATATGTGATTTCGAGTGAGTTATAACTTTTATTTATTTTAATCTTGAGATGATGTCTTCTTGGTATCCAATGCGTAGCAACATATATTCGTTCGTCTTTTATATATCCAGATCAATTAATGCACAAAATTGCCAATTTTAATCTGACTTTGTCGCCTATACGTGGCTTATTTGTCGCGCTATTGGTTGTCTTCACTAGCCTTTTTTACACTAGTTGTCTTGAAGAAGATGTTTTTTCTCCTCCAAGTCAAGATTTGAGCTTTTCAGTTGACACCTTAAGATTTGACACAGTGTTCACTTCTTTAGGATCTGCTACACGAAGTGTAAGAGTAATCAATAATTCATCAGAAAATATATCCTTAGCCTCCATCAAGTTTGCTTCAAATGATTTTTCGAAATTTAGAATGAATGTAGATGGGTTGCCAGGTGAGCAATTTCAAAACATTGAGATCAGAGCGAATGATAGTTTATACATCTTTGTAGAAGTTACCATAGATCCTGACGAGCCATTGTCTTCAAGTCCTTTTATTATTGATGACGCAATATTAATAGAAGGAGGAAGTGTAACTCAGCGAATAGTCTTAGAAGCATGGGGACAAAACGCCAATTACATTCCTAACCGTTTTAATGCAGGCAATTTGGTTAGACTTACATGTAATAATGAACAGTTACTCTGGAATGATTCAAAACCATATGTTATTTATGGCATTCTATTTATTGACAGTTGTAACATTGTCATACCTGCTGGCACTCAAATTTATGTACATGGAGGCTTGGCAAATTTTGAAGGTGTTATTGCCAATGACGGAGCCCTTTTCTTTCAAAAGGGAGGAATTTTAACTACTGAAGGAACTCAAGAAAACCCAGTAGTATTCCAAGGAGATAGATTAGAACAGAGTTTTAGCGAAGTATCAGGTCAGTGGACAGGCATCAGATTACTTGCTAATAGTAAAGGGCATAGTTTAAATCACACTATAATTAAGAACAGTGTCATAGGAGTTAGGGCGGATTCAGCAGCTTCGATAACTATCAATAAATCCCAAATTTACAATACCTCCAATGCAGCTGTTATCGGTATTCATGCCGATATCTCTATTGAAAATAGCCTCTTGTATTCTAATGGATCATCAAGTTTATTCTTTGGATATGGTGGTAATTATGATATTGTTCATACTACTTTGGCAAATTATGGCAATCAAGAATCAGCTGTGGTTATGGATAATTTTCAGTGCCTTAATTCAGATTGCGATGCCATCGACTTGAATAACTTAAATGCAACTTTTACAAACTGCATAATTTCAGGATCAGGAGATGATGAGATACTTTATATTGATGCTACTCAAGGTGATAATCCTGACGCTTTTAATATAAAATTCAATAATTGTTTGGTGAAAATTGATGAGTTAGAAGGAGATCCATTATTCGAATCTGTATGTCAGGATTGTATTCCCATAATGCAAGGGGACTCTATTTTTATTGAGAGATTTGAAGATGACTATCATTTGCACCCAAGTTCTCCAGCACAAAATGTGGGCTTATACATATCATCTGTGAGTGATGACCTGGACAACGTTATCAGGGACCCAAATGCTCCAGATCTGGGATGTTTCGAGTCAATATAATGACTTCCATAAAGAAGAAAATGTTTTTAATTTGTCATTAACTCACTGTTCCAATTATTGAAAAGTAAGCAAGGGTTTGTAAGCCTTAAATAGATGTCTTCTCAATTCTGAATTATATCTTTGAGATTATGCGTGTTCTAATTTTATCTAGAAACCCAGCCTTGTACAGCACTAACTCTCTTGCAGTTGCAGCAAGACGGAAAGGGCATCATGTAAGAATCCTGGATCATGTAAATTGTGATTTGATAGTTGACAATCATAAGAATATAGTTCTATATAATGGAGAGCATATTAAGGGCTATGACGTAGTGATTCCACGGATAGGAACCTCTGTGACTTCTTATGGCTCTATGGTGGTAAGACATTTTGAATCAATGGGCATTTTCAGCACACTTTCTTCTGATGCTCTTCTCAAAACGAGAGATAAACTAAGTTGCCTTCAAATTTTATCCAATGCATATCTACCTGTGCCTAAAACAGCTATAACCAATAATTACTATTCATTTTCTAATATTGTAAGATATGTTGGCAAATTCCCAGTTATTATAAAACTGTTGCAGGGTACACATGGGCTAGGCGTTATCAAAGCTGACAATTATAAGATTAGTGAATCCATAATGGAGGCCTTTTTTAAAACTAAACAAAAAGTACTGCTTCAAGAATTTATCTCAGAATCTGCTGGTGAAGATGTGAGGGCATTTGTAGTCGGAAACAAAGTAGTGGCAGCAATGATGCGAAAGGCTAAACCAGGTGAATTCAGATCGAATCTTCATAGGGGTGCGACTTCTAAGAAATTACAACTCACCGACGAAGAAGAAAATGTAGCACTTAAAGCTGCAAAAACTATGGGGCTTAATATTGCAGGTGTGGATATTTTGAGATCATCAAGGGGGCCATTGATTATGGAGGTCAATGCTTCTCCGGGATTAGAAGGAATAGAAACTACTACTAAAGTGAATATTGCTAAAGAGATTATTGAATTTACAGAAAGATCCTATAAAAAAAGTTCTGAAGTAGAATGACAGAAAATGTGATAAAGATCAATGGCAGTATAGTGCAGCCTGGAGAGCGCAAGAAAGTAAAAGTAAGTGTTGGAACACTTCCTTCTGGAACGAAAATATTCATAGAAGCTCATGTATTCAGAGCACAGGAGCCTGGACCTTGTGTATTAGTTGTAGGAGGTGTTCATGGGGATGAGATCAATGGTATTCAAATAATTAGAAAAGCAATAGAAAATAGAATATTTGAAAATCTGGTGAGTGGGTCTGTTATTGCAATACCTCTCTTAAATGTCTATGGATTTATTAATTTTTCTAGAGATCTTCCTGATGGTAAAGATGTAAATAGAAGTTTTCCTGGTACGTCAAATGGCTCTTTGGCATCTAGAGTGGCAAGAGCCATGACTAAAGAAATACTTCCAAATGCCGATTACCTCTTAGATTTTCATACTGGTGGTTCATCTAGATATAACTATCCCCAGATTCGATATACTGGTTTAGATGATAAAGCAAAGGAATTAGCATATTCATTCTCACCACCTGTTATTTTACAGAAAAGTCTAATACCAAAGTCGTTCAGAAAAACAGCTTTTGAACTTAAAATCCCAACTATAGTCTATGAAGCCGGTGAAGCTGTACGGATTGAGGGCTTCGCTATAGAAAGTGGCTACTCTGGAATGTTGAGAGTTCTTAAATCTCTTGATATAATTCCATCTGCCCCCGGCTCCAAATTTATTCCACATCATTATAAAAAAACCAGCTGGGTTAGATCTTCCAAAGCTGGCTTATTTATCTGGACTCAACAATCAGGTTCGATTGTTAGAAAAGGAGAGCCACTAGGATTGATTAAAGACCCTCAAGGAGAATGGAGTTATAAATTGCTTGCTCCTAGGAATGGATTTATTTTAGGGCATAATAACGCTTCAGTTGTACATGTTGGCGATGCATTATTCCATTTGGCCTATGATGAATAGATCATATTTAGTCATATTGTTTTGTTGTATTCATTTTACATTTTATTCTCAAAATGTGAACATCGATATTCATTTTGAAAATCCTGTTTTTGATCATGCTTCTGTTGGTTTAACTATCATTGATGCAGAATCAGGTGAAACGGTTTATAATCATAATGGAAACTTAGCATTAATCCCAGCCTCTACTCTTAAGACAGTTACCACTTTTTCTGCACTTGAATTATTAGGACCAGAATTTAGATTCAAAACATCTTTGTTTCTTCAAGGTGAAAAATTAGGAGATGGGTCTTTTTACGGAAACTTAATACTAAAAGGTTCAGGAGACCCATCACTAGGTTCTCCCTTTTTCGAGAAGGCGTTGGGTTTAGATGAAATTAAGTCCAGAATCGTAAAGGCGATTAAGGCAGAAGGAATTAGTTGTATTGAAGGCACTATTTTGATTGATAATTCTCTTTTTGAAGGGAGCCCTGTAAATGAAACGTGGCAGTGGAATGACTTAAGTAATTATTATGCTTCTGGAGTTTGGCCTTTTAATATTCATGAAAACCTGTTTTATATAAATTTTGATAGATCAATTGAAGAATTTCAACCTACTAGTATTTCTTATCTTTTGCCAAAGATTCCAAATATTATTATTCAATCAAATGTAATTACAGGTGCAATGGGAAGTGGTGATAATGCATATGTATATTCTCATCCTTTTTCATCAGACCTCCAAATTGTAGGAACCATTCCTCCAGGTAAAGATCTTTTTCAAATAAAAGCAGCTATTCCAAATCCAGGTGAGTATATTAAAAGTGAGCTTATTGCTTACTTTGATGAAAATGGAATAACTACATCAAAAGACTCCTTAACAAATAGATCGGTATCAGATCCAACCGAATTCATATCTTTTACTTCTGCTCCTCTCTCTGAGATTGTTAGAGAAGCGAACCTAAAAAGTAACAACCTTTATTGTGAGGCAATTTTGAAATCAATTGGTACTACTATATCAGAAAAAGGAAGTACTAATAAGGGAATTAAGGCGGTGAAAAATTTCCTGCGGTTATTAGAATTGGATGTGAAGTCATTCACCTATAAAGATGGAAGCGGCCTTTCTAACCGAAATAGAATTCCAACGGCATTTATTGCTTCTTATCTTCAAAAGATATATCAATTACATTCTTCTAAGTATTTGGAAGAGCACTTATCCCACGCTTCTCCAGACGGTGATGTTACCTATTTATTTAATGATTCCAATGAAGAGTATCAAGTACACTTAAAATCTGGATCCATGTCTCAGGTAATGGCATATTGTGGAATTATCCAATTTGATGAAAAGAAATATTGTTTCTCTTTTATATCAAACGGCCACCTACAAGGCAATCGAAGAATACGGGTAGCTTTTGAACATATAATTCAAGATTTTATCCAGGGACGGACTTGATCCACCAATCCAATAAACTCTAATAGATATAGGCATTTACATAGGTTATTGTAAACTATTTTACATTTAATAGAATCATATTTTCAAAAACCTTATATAAATAAGCATTTTAGAGAACCACTCCAAAATACCTTAATACTATTACCCAATTTTCACCTACCCCATTTTATCTCTTACGAGTGAGAGTAAGATCAAGTTCTACTCCTATTTAGTCATTTTAATCAAACTAATTTTAAATCATGAGGACTGTACATGGACCTTTTTTGGTGAATAATGTATTCATCTCACTACACGCTGTGACGAAAATTTTCGTCTTGGTTTCAGTATTATTTGTATTTATTGGTAACAATAACCTAAATGCTCAGCTTAAAATAGGCGGTGACCCTACATCTATTGATGACGGATCAATTTTAGAACTAGAAAGTATGGACAAAGCTTTTATTCCTCCTAGAATGACAAGTGAGAAAAGAGATAAAATACCTACTCCTCTTAAAGGAGCCATTATATATAATACAACAGAAGAATGTGTTCAGGTAAACATTGGCGTACCCACTTGGCCGGAGTGGATATGTTTAGGTACAGGTAGTGCACATCTTGACTCGTTAGTTTTTCCTCCTGGACCAAAAGGTCCGTCTGGTCCTGCAGGCCCTCGTGGAGAAGCAGGCCCTCAAGGCCCTCAAGGAGCACAGGGGCGGGCAGGGACATCTGGGCCAGTCGGGCCACAAGGCCCAGTTGGGGCCACAGGATCCCAAGGTCCGAAAGGTGCCATGGGTGTTAAAGGAGAGAAAGGCAAAGATGGACATGATGGAATTAATTGTTGGGATTTAAATGGAAATGGAGTAGGAGATCTATCCACAGAAGATACGAATAAAGATGGCCAAGTAGATGTATGGGATTGCGAAGGTTCAAATGGATCTGATGGAATTAGTTGTTGGGATTTAAATGGAGATGGAAAACCAAATGTAAATGAGGATATAAATGGAGATGGAGTGATTGATGTGAATGACTGTGCCGGACCTCAAGGAGAAAGAGTTGATACTGGAGCAACTGGAGCCCTAGGCGAAAAAGGTGATACCGGAGCGACAGGTACAACTGGATCTCAGGGAGAGAAAGGCGATACTGGAGTAACAGGGATCCAAGGTGATAGAGGCGACACAGGAGCAACTGGATCTCAAGGAGAGAAAGGCGAAATAGGAGCCACAGGAGTCCAAGGCGAAAAAGGCGATACGGGAGCAACAGGGATACAGGGAGAAAGAGGTGAAACAGGAGCAACAGGAATTCAAGGAGAGAAGGGAGAGACTGGAGCCACAGGCCCTCAAGGGCCACGAGGAGAGAAAGGAGAGGTAGGTTCAAATGGATCAGATGGACAAGACGGAGTGAGTTGCTGGGATTTGAATGGAAATGGAGTAGGAGACCTATCCACAGAAGACATCAATAAAGATGGCCAAGTAGATGTATGGGATTGCGAAGGTTCAAATGGATCAGATGGAATTAGTTGTTGGGACTTAAATGGAGATGGAAAACCAAATGTAAATGAAGATGTAAACGGAGACGGAGTGATTGATGTGAATGACTGTGCCGGATCTCAAGGCGAAAGAGGTGATACTGGAGCAACAGGCCCCCAAGGTGAAAAGGGAATGAAAGGAGATACAGGAATACAGGGAGAGAAAGGAATGAAAGGTGATACAGGTTCTCAAGGGCCAAGAGGCGAGAAAGGAGAAATTGGAGCAACAGGAGCAACAGGAGCAACTGGGGCGCAAGGCGAAAAGGGAATGAAAGGAGATACAGGAGCAACGGGATCCAAAGGTTTGAGAGGTGATACAGGTCCTCAAGGGCCAAGAGGCGAGAAAGGAGAAATAGGGGCAACAGGAGCATCAGGAGCCACAGGAGAGAATGGGTCACAAGGTGAGAAGGGAATGAAAGGAGATAAAGGATCACAAGGAGAGAAAGGAGAAAATGGAGCAACGGGAGCAACAGGGGCAACCGGATCTCAAGGTGATAAAGGCGAGACTGGAAGTACAGGGCCCCAAGGTGAAAAGGGAATGAAAGGTGATACAGGTCCTCAAGGTCCAAGAGGAGAGAAAGGAGAAATAGGGGCAATAGGGGCTACAGGATCTCAAGGCGATAAAGGTGAGACTGGAAGTACAGGACCCCAAGGTGAAAAGGGAATGATCGGTGATACAGGAGGAATTGGTGCAACAGGATTACAGGGTGAAAAAGGTGATACAGGAGAGACCGGTGCAACTGGAGCATCAGGAGCAACTGGGGCGCAAGGCGAAAAGGGAATGAAAGGATATACAGGAGCAACGGGATCCAAAGGTTTGAGAGGTGATACAGGTCCTCAAGGTCCAAAAGGAGAGAAAGGAGAAATAGGGGCAACAGGAGCATCAGGAGCGAATGGGTCACAAGGTGAGAAGGGAATGAAAGGAGATAAAGGTGACACAGGAGCAACGGGTCCACAAGGCTCACAGGGGCCTCGTGGGCTAAATGGAGCAATGGGAGCAATGGGAGCAGAAGGCCCTCAAGGAATAGCTGGTTCAGCAGGATCTACCGGTTCTCAAGGGCCAAAAGGCCCAGCTGGAGCTACTGGGTCAATGGGTCCAATAGGGCCAGAGGGACCAAAAGGCCCAGTTGGATCTACAGGACCAATGGGACCACAGGGAGATGTTGGACCCATGGGACCAGTTGGACCAGAAGGCCCACAAGGATCTGCAGGAGCACAAGGACCACAGGGTCCTCAAGGTAAGGCAGGCTTACATGTGGTAACCAGTACAATGTTTATTCCTTCTTTTGCTGTTAATATTTTAGATAGTGGTTCATTCTCAGATGATATCCTTGGGCAAGTCTCTTGGAGGATATTGAACAAGTCGAACCACGGTGAAAATCAAGGAATGAGATATCATCCACATATAGAGGTGTTATATTCATTTGCTGATCTTAATCAAAATGTTCTTGCAGCATATGCTCAAGCATTAAATGACAACATTGAAACATGTCATAATTTTGGAATAACGTTCAGGAAAGTTCCAAATAGTTCTTCATTGACGGTCCTTATTACTAGATCAGATAGCGAGGATGAATGGACCGAAAGTTTCAAATTTTTATTGACCATTTTATTAGATCAATAGCAATTAGAGAAGAATGAAAATTTCAATAAACTATAAAATCTTATGGTCAATAGGAATACTTCTTGGAAGTATCTCTATTTCACATGCTCAAAACAAATCTGTTTCATTAGGGAACATATTCATTCCTGCTAAAGGAAATGTGGCGATTTTCTCAGATCACAATTTTCAAGAAATCGGAAATGGTCTTCTTCCAGGAATTGTAGCCACAGATAGATCTGAAAACAATGGTAAAATTGTTTTTTCACAAAATTCAGGATGGATTAATGCAGATAACTATAGCCATGTAGACGGATTTGTAGGTAGCATGAAAGATTCACCATTTTTACTTCCTACTGGTGATAATGGAATATATGCACCTGTAGGAGTCAGTAATGGATTGAATGTTGAAGCTGCATATTACGCAGTAGATCCATCCTTTGCAGTTACATCTGTTGTATTGAGTGATGAATATACCGATATGCCAGAGGATGGTCCCTTTGATATACAATCTATAGTTTCAAATGTAGAAAGTGTGTCTGATCAAGAATATTGGAAAGTGAAAGGGAGTGCAAATACTAAAATTACACTCACCTGGAATGAAGTAAGTAATCTTGAAGAGCTAGTAGAATCAAATCTAGAAGACTTAACAATAGTTGGGTGGAATGGGGCTGAATGGGTGGATATCCCATCTTCTTTGGATGAAAAGATGATAAATATCAAAATTTCAAGCTTGGCTTTGAGTAACAAAAGGTCAAATTTTACAACTGGATCGATTACTACTGATGAAGAAATGATTCCAGATACTTATTCTGTAATCACATTAGGAAAACTTAGGTTTGATAAAAACTTGGACCACAATTCACTTATTCTTTATCCTAACCCGGTAAGTGCTGGGAGTTATCTAAATGTTAGATATCAACTGGCAAAAAGTGACAAAGGAGAACTAAAACTTTTTGATAGTTCCAATCAGCTAGTGCATTTTGAAAAACTTGACGGTTTAAAAAATAAGATCAAAATACCTCTGAATAAATATGGTAGGGGTGTATTCAGTGTGGCCATAACCAGTGATAATGGAACCACGGTGTATAAAAAGCTTATAGTAGTAGACCTTTAAACTAAAAATAGAACACCCCAATTGTATGTCGAGAAAGTAGTGCTATCCATGTATAGTACTCCTTCTTCATGTTAATCTCTTAAATAATGCATTCTCAAAAAAAAGCGCTATCTGATTTTAAGCTCTTCTCTACCAGGTCCATTTGAAACAAATTTTATCGGTGTATTCAAAAGACCTTCAAGAACCTCTAGATAATTTTTCAAATCATCGTCAAGTGGTTGATCATTTGATCTGTCTTCCCAAGAGGGATAAGATTTGTAGACCGGTTCAATTTTATTGTTTTCTAGACTATACGGATATTCTAGAGTGATTTCATTATCTATTTTATAAGCGGTTGCGGCTTTAATGAAGTCAAATTCAGCTAGAATATCTGTTTTCGTAATAGCTATTTGAGTTACTCCATTTATCATGATTGCATATTTCAATTGAGGAATATCAATCCAACCACATCGACGTGGCCTTCCAGTAGTAGCCCCAAACTCTTTGCCATATTTTCTCAATTCTTCTCCTTCATCTCCATGAAGTTCAGTAGGGAAGGGCCCACTTCCTACTCGAGTACAATAAGCTTTGGTAATTCCTATTACCTCACCTATTTTTTGAGGAGCAATACCAAGACCAGTGCATACACCAGCTGTTATGGTGTTAGAAGAGGTGACATATGGATATGTACCGTATTCTATATCAAGCATAGAACCTTGAGCACCTTCTGCAAGTATTTTTTTTCCAGAATTAACTGCTCTATTTACATATTCTTCGCAATTGATTTGTGTTAGACTAGCTATTCTTTCTATACTTTCATTCCATTTCTTTTCTTCAGTAACTAAATCAAATTCAATTTCTGGATATATTCTTAGAAGACTGAGATGCTTTTCTCTTATAGAAGCATATTTGTTTTTAAAATTTGAACTGAGTATATCACCTACACGAAGACCATTTCTTCCTGTTTTGTCCATATAAGTAGGACCGATTCCTCTAAGAGTTGATCCTATTTTCTTTTTTCCTTTAGAAGCCTCAGAAGCGGCATCTAAGAGACGATGAGTTGGCAGAATGAGATGAGCTTTTTTTGCCAGTAGTAATCTTTCTAAAGGGTCTACGCCAATGGCTTTGAGACCATCTATCTCATTACATAAAGTAATTGGATCCACTACTACTCCATTTCCTATTATGTTCACAACTTCTTCTCTAAATATGCCAGATGGAATAGTGTGTAAGACGAAAGTTTTGTCTTCAATTTTAATGGTATGACCAGCATTTGGACCGCCTTGATACCTTGCAATTATATCATATTGATCTGCTAGATAATCTACTATCTTGCCTTTGCCTTCGTCTCCCCATTGAAGACCCAAAAGAACATCTACTTTATTACTCATTTGGGTTGTCTTATTATCAGTAATTAAAAGAAGGGAACAAAGATAGATATTAAACTAAGTTTTCATACATAGGTGACAAATTCCGAAGAGGTTAAGGCTTATGTCTTCTAATTTAAAATTTTTAGAAGACGAAATATTGTTACAAGCATCATTAATTTGGGGGTCTTCAAATTCTTCGACTGCTTTGCATTGAGTACAGATTATATGGTGGTGCGCTTTGATGCCATAAGTTTTTTCGAAGAATGAAACATTTTGTCCAAAATTGTGCTTTTTGATCAAATTACATTCTAATAGCACATCAATGGTATTGTATACAGTAGCCCTGCTCACTCTATATGCACTTTTTTTCATTTGTACATATAAAGTCTCAGCATCAAAATGATTTTGGTTAGTATAAATCTCTTCTAAAATGGCAAACCTTTCATGAGTCTTCCTATTGTTATTGTTCTCAAGGAATTCGCTGAATTTGCTCTTTGCTTCCGCGACAATGTCGTTCATGATAATTTATTCTGAATTTGTGATTCTGTTTACGGAATTTATTCCTTCTATTGTTTTAAGTTTTTTGATCACCTTATTCAGTTGTTCCAGATTATTAACCTCCATACCGATAGATCCTTCAAAAATTCCTTCTTTTTCAGCAATGGATAAAGACTTCATATTGATTCCCAGTTTTCCGGATATTTCATTGGTGATATTCTGAATTACCCCAATGCCGGTATCTAAACCTTCTATTTCTAACTGGACAATAAACTTGCTTCTGGTCATACCTTGCCACTCTGCTTTCAGAATACGGTATCCATAATTGGTAAATAGATTGGAAGCGTTTTTACAATTCTTACGGTGGATTTTCATGCCTTGTGTGCTGGATACAAAAGCAAATATCTCATCTCCTTTTACAGGATTACAACACCTGGATAGCTGATATTCATACTGTTGATTTTCTTCTCCGTTTATTACAACAAGTTGGACTTTCTTTTTAGCCTTCTTACTAGTTTTCTTTACTTCTTCTTTTTCTACAATATCTTCCTTCGGTAGACATAACTTTGAATTTTCAATAACGAATTTCTTGAAGTCAGAGGTCTTGACATGCTCATCAGCAACAGCTGCATAAAACTCCATTCTTGTTCTAAATCCATATTGATTTACAAGGAAATCCATATTTTCTTCGAAATCGACCTTTAAGTTTTTTAGCTTTCTTACTAGAATTTCTTTACCAAGATCTGCTTGAATTTTCTTTGCACTATTGAGAGACTGTCTGATTTTTGATCGTGCTTTCCCAGTTACAACAATATTGATCCAGTCTTTATTTGGTTTTTGATTTTTTGATGTATTTACAGTTACTTGATCACCATTGACTAACTTATATCCCATAGGGACTAGCTTTCCATTCACCTTTATTGATGATGCTTTAATTCCAATATCACTATGTATATCAAACGCAAAATCCAAGGCTGTGGCACCCAATGGAAGTATCCTCATCTCTCCATTTGGAGTGAATACATAAACTTCTTTTTTGAAAAGATTAGTTTTGAAATCATTAAGAAAATCGATGGCATCGCCTTCTTGATTATCTAAAAGTGTTCTAATATTATCGAGCCATCCATCATAAACACTATTCTGATTTTTTTTGCCTTTATATTTCCAATGTGCTGCGAATCCTCTTTCAGCTATATCATCCATTCGTTCTGTTCTGATTTGGATTTCAACAAATCTTCCTTTAGGCCCAATAATAGTAGTGTGCAGAGATTCATATCCATTACCTTTAGGAGAAGTAATCCAGTCTTTTAACCTTTCCGGGATAGGTTTGTAAAAATCAGTGATTAAGGAATAAATGTGCCAGCATGCTCTTTTCTCTTCCTCTACCGGAACATCGATAATAATCCTAATAGCAAAAAGGTCATATACTCTTTCAAATGGAACATTTTTATTCTGAATCTTTTGGTAAATGGATGAGATTGCCTTTACTCTTCCTATGGTTCGAAATGGAATATTTAGTTCATCAAGTTTGTTCTTAATTGGAGAAAGAAAGGACTTAATGAATTTTTGCCTTTCTTTTTCACTCGTTTTAATTTTTTCTTCTAATTCCAAATAAACTTCAGGATCAGTAATTTTGAGAATTATATCTTCAAATTCTGATTTGATTTTATAAAGACCAAGCCTGTGTGCCAGCGGTGCATAAATAAATTCTGTTTCTGCAGCAATTTTGATTTGCTTATGTACTGGCATGGCACCGATAGTTCTCAGGTTATGGATTCTGTCGGCCATCTTTATAAGAACCACTCTTACATCTTCCACAAGAGTGCTAAGTACTTTCTTTAAGTTTTCGGCATTGGTATTACCTACATTATAGAGTCCGTCTAATTTGGTTAAGCCATCTACAATACGAGTTATCTTAGGACCAAATTTTTCGAAAATTTCATCTAATTCAATCGGGGTGTCTTCAACAACATCATGTAACAAAGCACATATCACGGCTGTTGGACCTAAACCTATTTCTTCATGACATATTCTGGCAACGGCAATTGGGTGAAGTATATAAGGTTCTCCAGATTTTCTTCTTTGAAATTTATGTGCATCTAGAGCCATTCTATATGCGGCATCGAGCATTTCTTTGTCATCACCTTTTAGTTTTGAAGCAAGGTTCTTTATGAGTATATCGTAGGCCTCATGACAAACGTCAATTTCATCTTTAGTTATTGATTCAGTAGTATGAGGCATTAATAATCGTTTAGACAAAATCTAATTTAGATAAAATGGCTGAATCATGCATGATTCGAATGATCATTTTGCGCCAAAGAATTCCTTTTAAAGAATATTATTGGTCATATTCTAATTGTTTAATGACTTGTCCTTAGGCAGTTAAATTGCACTTTAGTTAAACTTGAAAAAATATAAATTTGTAAGACTCGATTCTTTCATAGAAGAGTTTTATATTTGCGCGACTTTTTTGCGGGTGTGGTGAAATTGGTAGACATGCCAGACTTAGGATCTGGTGCTTCACGGCGTGTGGGTTCGAGTCCCT
>DKPS01000203.1 GCA_002471345.1 Saprospiraceae bacterium UBA7328 | reverse complement strand
TTTTCAGTTCCAATATATAATGATTTAGAAAAAGTCGAAAAAAATGGAGCTACTGTTGGCCCAAGCGGCACAAATAATACCAATCAAATCAATTTGAGATTTGATAAGAATGAGTATGCTCCTGGGGAAGTTGTAAGATTAGGTTTGACTAGCCAACAAAATATAGTGGATTACTCTATATCTGTTGTTGATGAAGGTTTAGTAGGCATTGAATTTAACAATCTGTACACGCAGACTAGAACTCCTCAAATCAATAATCTAGCCTCTGCTTCCTTCGAAAAAGGTCTTTATATACAGGGAGAAGCTAAGGACGAGAGCGGTAACGGAAAAAGAATGAATCAATTAGGGATGTATGACGGTGCTATTAATCAAATGCATCTAGCTAGAACCGATGATAATGGTAAATTCACAGTTACCATTCCCGATATTGAGGGAGCAAGAGCTTATCAATTCGCAGGATATGTTTCGAATGAAGCGGATAATTTGGACATCAATTTAACTTCTAACATTTCTATTTCAAACAATGACCCGGTAGTAATAAATGATCAGGTTAAGAACTACATAGAAAACAGCATTACAAGAAAAAAAATCCATCAATTCTATTCTGTATTGGAATACGAATTTGAAGAAGAACAAATCAAGACGAAGAAGGAAAATGTGAAACCGGATATGTCCTATGATTTCACAGAATATGTACAGTTTAAAAATCTAGGGGAATTTTTTAATGAGATTATAAGTGCTCCTCTAAAGTTTGAAATAGATGGTGAAAATGTCGAGGCTTCTATGTACGATTCTGAGGGCTTTAAAAGATTCAATCAATTAGGTGCAACATCGAACTTCATTTTCGATCCTTTATTCATAGTGAATGGGAAATTGACAAAGGACGCTTCATTTGTTTATAAAATACCATTTGAAGAAATTGAAAAAGTAGACCTATATGTACAGCGGAAGTCTTTGGCAGAAATAGTAGGGAATTTTAGAAATTACGGTATTGGTGTAATCCATACCAAAAATCCCAACTTCACTGTTCCAGTCGAAGATCAAAAGAATATAAAATTAATAAATGGCGTTCAGCAACAACTCTCATTTGATGAGATGAAAAGTCTATCACTTGATATGCCTCAGTTGAGACCATTAGTATTCTGGAACCCACAAATTAGTGGAGGAAAAGGAATAAATTCTCCATTGACTTTTAAAGCAACTGATGACGTTAGCACATTTAGAGTAAATGTGGTAGCCCGAACTGACTCTGGATCAGTGATAAGAGGAACAGGGACCTATAATACAGCTAGAAGTGTCAACTAGACTTATAATCAGGTCATCTCAAAAGTAAGGCCAGCCTTACTTTTAAGTCTTTCTAAGAATTTGTCGCCCATGGCTACAGTTGGGGTTAGGCAACCATAGGTCTCAGGTAAATCATCTTTTGCTAATGACACTGCTGCTTCTCCTAACATCTTACTCGTTGAGCCATATCCAGGATCCTTGTCTCCTGTGACCTTAGCCTTATAAATTGTTCCATCTTCCATTTTCCCTAAAAGAAGGATGTTGAAAAATCCATTCTCTCTTTGTTCTTTAGAAGGGCCTTCTCCAGGTTGAGGAAGAAATCGATCACCTATTTTCTTTAATATACTTCCTGGTTTCATAGCCGAGGCTATTCCCATGGTCATCATTAGAGATGTTGCTCCCATTCTTCCCTTTATGCCTTTTCCTGTCAACATAGTTTCACTGTATAAAAAGTCTTTGCCATAAGGATAATTAGCCAAAGCATTACTTCGTCTCACTACTTTGGTATTGATAGCAGCCATCACAAAAGGACCGACCCAAGCACATACATCTTTATCCTTTTTCGGTTTTATCAAATCTTTTTTATCAGGTCCTGACCTTTCACCTTCTGGATTAAGTCCATATGGATTCAGCAATACTTTGAAAATTGATTTGTCTTCAGCCGCCTCAGCCATAACATTTTGTAAACTTGCCAACGTTCCTCCACTAAATGTACCACTCATCGCTTTTACAAAAAACTTTATCTCTTTAGCAAAAGAACCGGTCTTGTTTTTTATTTCATTTTGAAAAAAGAAGACTCCTAAATCTGAGGGCACGGAATCAAAGCCACAACAATGAGTAATTTTAACTTTGTTCTTTTCAGCTTCATCGTGATGCAGATCTATCATCTTTCTTATCCATTGCACCTCTCCGGCTAAGTCACAATAATGTGTTCCATTTTCGACACAAGATGCCACTAAATCCGACCCATATTTAGCATAAGGCCCAACAGTTGTGCAAATGACTTTTGTCCTCTTAGTCATTTCATCCAATGATGCTTTATTGTTGGAATTTGCTACGATGTAAGGAACATCATAAGTGCCAGTTTTTTCCTGTACTTCTATAATTTTTTCAGCATTTCTCCCAGCCATAGCCCATTTCAGGTCTTTACCTCCTGGGTATCGTTTCTGATAGTATTCCGCGACCAATCTTCCTGTGAACCCAGTGGCTCCCCAAATCACGACGTCAAATTCCCTTTTTATAGCCATTATTTTATCATTTTTAGATTTCTCTTAATATTGGTCGAGTGAGACATGTTGGTCCTCCTCCTCCTTTAACACTTATCTCTTGTCCTTCATATTCGGAAACTGTACATCCAGCAGATTTCAACCTAGTGGCAGTAATATTGTTCCCTTTTACCAGAAGGCAATTGCTGGGTGACACCGCCAAAACATTACACCCCATAGACTCAAACTCATTTTCTGGCACTTCTATCAAATCATAGTCTCGGGATAATAACTCTTCTCTAAACCTCACTGGCATAAGTGGTGAATATACTACAGCCTTATTCTTATCAACTGGACTGAATATAGACATCAAATGAAAAACATCATTTTGCCCTTTAAAGTGAGGCAAGTCTACTTGAATCACTTCAATTCCATTTGGATTCAACAATGCACAAAGTTGAGCATACCCCTCATCATTCGTTCTATATCCATGAGCTACAGCTAAAGTCTTTTCATCTAGCCATGCCACATCTCCACCTTCTACCTTCCCATCACCAGAAATCTCTCCTAGAATTTTAATTCCTTTTAATTCGTAGTCTTCTTTGCATGCTTTAGGTTCAGAAATCCTTTCCTCTTTACCCATACTACACAAAATAACCCCATGATCAGTCATTATAGACGCATCACGACAGTATAGCGAATCAATTGACACTTCCGCATTGGGATTAAAATAAGCAACTTCACTAACACTTTGTTCTATTAATTTTTCAAATCCTTTATATTCAAAAAGTGCCCTTTCATAATTTGGACTGGATAAATAATTCAACTTATTCCATTGGGAGTCAATTTCATCTTGAGATTTAAAAGCAGCTGATGCTCTTTTTATAAAGACTTTTTTCAAAGTGCCATATTCTGAATGACTTGTCAGCATAATTCAAGATAATTCTATGTTAAAAGATATTTCTGCTTAAAGGAATCGCAAAATACGACTTCGAGTAAGTCCAATGAAGTATATTGGCATATAGTAGTTAAAGTAATTGCAGATGAAAAAAATTATAATTGTCTTTTCCGTTCTTCTATTTCCACTTTTTAGTTCTGCACAACTAAAAGCACTAGTAGGCGGCACCTTGATTGATGGGTTTGGAGGCACTCCTATCCAAAATAGTGTAATTCTCATAAAAGGAGATCAAATAATAAAAGTAGGTCATCAAGGAAATGTCGAAATACCTAGTGATGCAGAGATAATTTCTACAGAAGGTAAAAGTGTGCTTCCCGGCCTATGGGATATGCACGTCCATCTTATGATTAATGGACATTCAGATTATGCACATTGGGACACGGCATATATTGACGACTTAGAAAGTATAATAATGCCCTCCTCAGCCCATCAGTTACTCATGGCTGGAATAACCAGTGCTAGAGACCTTGGAGCTCCACTAGAAGCAAGTATAAATGTTAGAAATAGAATAAATAAAGGCATTATCCCGGGACCAACTATGTATATGTCCGGCCCATTCATACAACATAAGCCATATCCCGGTACTGAGGCTTTCAGATGGGGAGTAAAAGGAGCACAGGATGGGCGGCAAAAAGTTAGAAAATTAGTAGAAGCAGGTGTAGACTGTATTAAGCTAGTTGATCAAGATCAAATGACAATGGAAGAGGTCTCTGCGGTTGTTGATGAAGCCCATAAACATGACCTTCCAGTTATCGCCCATTCACATAGACCTGAAGAAATACGAAGGGGACTAAAAGCGAATGTTGATAATTTTGAACATACAGGTCTATCATCTGCTCCAGAATATCCTGCTGATGTAATAGAAATGATCAAAGAAAGAACTGCCCAAATGAATTTAGGACCACTCTATTGGACTCCAACAGTAGAAGGCCTATACAACTATGAATACGTAAGAGATAATCCTGAAAAACTAGATAATGATTGTTGGCATTTAGGGTTACCTCAGAGAATAGTTGATGACATAGAGCAATCTATTGTTCATCCGGGCAGGTTGCCTTATTTTCAGCTTACACCTAGTAGAAAACCAACTATAGAACGAAAAGTTAAACAACTCATAGATGCTGGAGTCGTGTTGTTGATTGGGACAGACAGTGGAATTCCAATGAAATTTCATTGCCAATCTACCTGGAACGAGATTGATGTATGGGTTAATGAATTTAACATTGATCCGATGTATGCTATAAAGGCAGCAACTTATTGGCCAGCAAAAATGATGGGTGTTGATGATACTTACGGAACTATAAGTGAAGGAAAATATGCAGATATAATTGCGGTAAAAGGAGATGTACTGCGCTGGGTTTCCAAGCTAAGTGATGTTCAGTTTGTTATGAAACATGGAAATGTGGTCAAAGGGATTAATCGCCCATAACATGACCAAATACAATAAAGATGAATAATAAAATTTCAGAATGGCAAGCAAGTGGCGAATACATACCCTATGGACCATTTGGGCATCAAGTATTTGTTAAATCAATTGGGAGCCAAACTGCTTCACCCGAAAAAACCTTATTACTTATTCACGGTTTCCCTGAGTCATCTTTTTCTTATCATAAGATAGTAGATGCAATGACAACAAGGTTCGATAGGATAATTCTTTTTGATATGTTGGGTTACGGCCATAGTGATAAGCCTACTGAGCACTATACCTATTCTCTATTTGAGCAAGCAGATGTTTTATTTACCGTGTGGAAATATTTTGGAATCAAAGGAGGTCATATGCTTTCTCATGATATGGGAGATAGTGTAGCGACAGAAATTGTAGCCAGACATGTGAATAGCCTCCGACCAATATGGTTCAGTGAAGGACTTCAATCCATAACCTTCACCAATGGAAGCATGGTTCTGGATTTAGCCGACCTACGGATAACTCAAAAGTTGCTATTATCCAGATTGGGGCCTTACA
The DNA here is from genome assembly GCA_002471345.1 of Saprospiraceae bacterium UBA7328. GTDB lineage: Bacteria > Bacteroidota > Bacteroidia > Chitinophagales > Saprospiraceae > UBA7328. Next base: position 8,987 of record DKPS01000203.1, on the reverse strand, counting down.
TGAAAGGAATGGTAAACTATAAGTTATTCTATCAGCAAGTAACCAGTGCCCATGGTAACGATAATCTTACAGATCAAGATATCGAAGACTTATGGACACTTAATAGTCTTCAGAACGGGCAAAGAAAGACCTATTTGACCATTAAGTACTTAAATGATAGAAAGCGATTTGAAAAGACAAGGTGGCTACCTGCTCTAAGTAAATGTGATGTACCTATTCATATTTGTTGGGGCGAAGACGATCGTGTGGCTAGAATAGAAATGGCTCATTATCTTAAAGAGAAAATATGTCCATTAGCTCAACTGACACCTATGAAAGATGTAGGTCATTTCTGTCAAATCGGAAGTCCTGAGAAATGGGTAAATAGTGTGCTGGCTTTCTATAATAAATAAAGAAAGAAATAATAATTACAAATTCATTCTGAAAAGCGAAGGGGTACTTCCATTCTCATCTTCGGCACTGATAGCTAATGTTCTATCATCCAAATACATGACACCTTCCATCTGCCTTCTAATTGAAAAATCATATCGCCTTTTCTCCCCTGATAATAAATCGTCACCACTCCATTTGCTGATTTTCCAAACAAAAGGGTCAAAACCCTTTTTTGGAATTGGTTGATATCCTAAAAGAATGAGCTCATTTTGAGATGGAGAGAGAGCAGCGGCAGTTACAGTTCCTTCAGTATTAAACTCAGACACTAATTTGGCTTCGTATGTACCAGGCTTGGTAGGAAGAGTATACATTTTACACCTCCTATCTAACCAATTTTTAGAAAAGAGAAATAATTTTTCGTGATATATCACCATTGCTTCGCAATCATGATTGTGATTGTAGCCATTATAAAATTCATTTTGATCCGGATAGCTGAACTTAATCTCTTCCACATTTACCTCGTCATTTTTCTTCAAATCTGAAATAAGCCCTTTGTATATAGCAAGGTTGTCTCTATTTCCAAAATTATTTCCAAAATCACCAATATAAAAATGTGTACTATCTACAGTAATTTCCTCCCAGTCAATATTTTTCACTCCTTTGACCAATACAGACCGTACCACCTCTCCTGATTCCATATCATATTGATAAAGGTTTGGTTCGCCGCCACTATCGTTATTAGTCCAATAGGTATCATCTATTTTTAATAACCCTGAAGTCTCCTGAACTCTTGTGTCAAATGCAGCATGGATCGTGTCCAAATTAATCTTAATAAAATCTGACTTATCAGGTAATGAAGCAACTGATTGACGTGTTTTTTGCTCATTACATGATGAAATAATTGCTAAAAGTGAAAAAACGACAATTGCTCTAAACATGGCCGCAAAGTATGAAATATGCTTTACAATTTAATCAGCAAATTTGACTAGGTTAGAATATCTTTTATCACTTTGCCATGAACATCGGTGAGTCTAAATCTTCGGCCTTGATGTTTAAATGTAAACTTCTCATGATTTACTCCCATTAAGTGCATTATTGTAGCTTGTAAGTCGTGAACATGGACTGGATCTTTGACAATATTATAACTAAAGTCGTCCGTCTCGCCATAAGAAATTCCTTTCTTCACTCCAGCACCAGCCATCCAAATAGTAAAACATCTCGGGTGATGATCTCTTCCATAATTCTCTGGTGTCAATTTCCCTTGTGAATAGCATCCTCTTCCAAATTCCCCACCCCATATTACCAAGGTATCGTCTAACATCCCACGCTGATCCAAATCTTTCAATAGAGCAATTGAAGGTTGATCCGTTTGTTTTGTAAGCAACCGAATATCATTTGGCAGGTTGCCATGCATATCCCATCCTTGGTGATACAATTGGACAAATTTCACCCCGCTTTCAGATAGTTTACGGGCTAAAAGGCAATTATATGCATAACTACCTGGAATTCTAGCTTCTGGACCATAGCTATCAATAATATAATCTGGCTCTTTAGAAAGATCCAAAGTTTCAGGTACAGACATCTGCATCCTAAAAGCCATTTCATATTGGGCCATTTTGGATTTTATTTCTTCATCACTAGTTTTTTGATACTGTTGTTCGTGAAGTTGATCCAGATAACTTAACATTCTTTTCCTACTTTCTCTGTCCATGCCTTTCGGGTCGGAAAGGTAAAGAACGGGTTCATGACCTGACCGGAACACAACTCCTTGATTTTCAGAAGGTAAAAAACCATTTCCCCATAGTTTTGCATATAGTGGTTGTCCGCCTTCTTTTCCTCTTGAAAGCAGAACTACAAATTTTGGCAAGTTTTCATTTTCACTACCTAGGCCATAACTAACCCATGAGCCCATACTAGGCCTGCCTGCCTGTTGTGAACCTGTTTGGACAAATGTGACAGCCGGATCATGATTAATAGCTTCTGTATGCATGGTTTTCACAAAACAAATATCATCCACTGCAGTCTGATGATGTGGCATGAGATCACTAACCCAAGATCCACTTTGTCCATATTGATTAAAATGAAAATCACCCATAGCCAATGGAAAACTTCTTTGTTCAGAAGTCATACCCGTCACTCTTTGCCCTTTTCTTATAGAGTCAGGTAGCTCCTGGCCAAACATTTCTTTGAGTTTGGGCTTATAATCAAACAATTCTAATTGCGAAGGCGCTCCACTTTGGAATAAATAAATCACCCTTTTAACCTTTGGATTAAAATGAGGAAGGCGAGAGATGAAGTCGCTTTCCATATTCGCAGAGGAAGTTAGAGCAGGGACTGTCATCGCACCTAAACTGAGTAAACCATTCTTCATGAATACCCTTCTATTCATTCCTGAAACAAGTTGGTCAAAATGATTTTTCATGTTCAAGTTTTAAGTACGAATTCGTCGTAATTCATGATCGTGGATGCGACTATCATTAGAGAGGCTAATTGAGCAGTTTCTTTTGATTCGTCAATTCTTCTTTCTCCAATATTTAGTAAGGCCTTAATTCTCAATGGATGAGTTTCAAATTCATCCAACTCTTGTATCCGCAATTCCTGAAGAATACTTAACTCTTCGTCACTGGGTATTCTGTTAATAAGAGATTTGAAAACATATTGTATCTGATCCTCTTGAACAGATTTTATGGCCTTTAAGGCTAATATCTTTGCTGCCTCTAAGTATTGAGGATCATTCAATAGAACAAGTGATTGCAAAGGTGTAGAAGTCTTTTGGCGATCAACAGCACAGATATATCTGTCAGGTGCATCAAAGCTAATCATCATGGGTGGAGGAGAACTCCTTTTCCATATGGTGTACATGCTTCTTCTGTATAATTCGTCACCTCTCCCTTGCTTATATTCTGTTTCATTTCTTGTAGCCAGTTCTTTCCATAGGCCTTTAGGCTGATAAGGGTATACACTAGGGCCTCCTATATCTTTGACCAATAAGCCACTTGCAGCTAATGCTCTGTCTCTGATCGCTTCAGCTGTAAGTCTGTGTTTAGGGAATCTACTGTACCATTTGTTCTCAGGATCTTGTTGCTTACTATTTGCTCCATATGCTGATTGCTGATAGGTACTCGACATCAATATTTGCTTCATAAGCCTTTTTACATCCCATCCATTTTCTATAAAATCTATAGCCAACCAATCGAGCAATTCTGGATGACTGGGTAAGCTTCCTTGATTTCCAAAATCGTCAATAGTGTTTACTAGACCTTTACCAAAAATCATTGCCCAAATTCTGTTGACTGTCACTCTAGCCGTGAGTGGATTTTCATCCGACACAAGCCAATTGGCAAGCCCAAGCCTATCACCATTGAATTCGCTTTTAGTCTTTAATTGACTTGGCAATTCAGGATTGACCACTTCAGATGGAGCATCGTAAGCACCTCTATCTAGAATGAAGGACTTTCTTGGAATCTTTCTTTCACTCATTGTCATGACTTCAGTCATATTCGTCATCACTTCATTTTCTACACTTCTAAGAGCATATAGATCTTTTCTGGCCTTATTATATTCTGTATTATTTCCACTAAGCGTATAATGCTTAAGCATCTCATTCTCAGATGGCTTGAAAGAGTTTTGATCATTGAATAATTTCCTCACTTCTATTGATGACAATTTTCGATTATAAACCTTCATCTCATCCAAACTAACTCCTAGAAGAGATTGGGTTAGTTCTTTTCCTATTATAAATGGCATGCTCGACCAGTTTTTACCATCCTTACCATTTAGAATACTTTTATTCAGGTTATTCTCATGAAGTATTAGTTCAGGTTTTTCGCCATTGACATAAATATCAAGACCTTTTGCATCGCTACTACCATCATAAGAAATCGCTAAGTGAATCCATTCATTTTTGACAATTTGATCCTTTGTTTGATAGTCGATACTGTTATCAGGCCATACATGATTGAACTGAACTGAAATGGTCTGATCTTCATTAAGTTTTGCTAACCATCCTCTATATCCTTCAAAATTTCCATTTGAATTGTTAAAAATGGGCCCGTTTGCATCATCCTGATCTAAGCGCATCCATATACTAACGGATATTTCTTCATGACGATCCATGTCCATATCTCGATTGAATCTAAAACCACAATCTCCGATAAACTTCAATCCATTTCCTTTTACTCCTTTTACTAATTCAGGTACTCTATCAACATCTCCAAAAACTGCGGCATCGGCTTTGTTCTTTGCTTTATTTACAAATGAAAGCGTCTTTCCTTTTTTTCCAATCCCTCCCCATCCTGGACTTTTCTCCCCATCCAAATTGAGCTCAGATTTATTCACCTCTATCATTTCTTCAAAGTCAAAGCTTGCTAATAATCCTTTATCACTCACAACCAATTCTGGACTACTCAACATCCATTCCTTGAAATCATCAATGTAATTTTCTGATACTAATTTTTGTTCTAATGGTTCAATAAGCACTTTTAAGGAATCAATAATTTTCGATTCTTCTTCAGTAGGTAAAATCACTGTAGGACTGGCCTCTCCCACATAAGGGACTATACCTGATTCATTGTTATTGTTAAAATATGCGTATAACGAATAATAATCCTTTTGTGAAAGTGGATCATATTTGTGATCATGACATCTTGCACATTCCATAGTGAGACCCAGCATTGCTTTACCAAATGTGTTCGTTCTATCTGCCACATACTCTACACGATACTCTTCATCCACAATACCTCCTTCCTGAGTCTGAGGATGATTTCTGAGAAAACATGTAGCTACCAGCTGATCCTTAGTGGCATTTGGGATTAAATCTCCAGCCAGTTGTTCTGTTAAGAATTGGTCATAAGGCTTGTTTTCATTAAAAGCTTCGATTACCCAGTCTCGATACGGCCATGCAGTGCGCAGACCATCGTCTTGGTAGCCATGTGTATCAGCATACCTAGCCAAATCCAACCATCGGACTGTCATGTTTTCTCCATAATGCGGAGAGTCTAACAATTGATCAATAGTTTCTTCATAGGGATCTTCATGGTCAGATTTCATAAAATCATCCATCTCCTCTACACTTGGAGGAAGGCCAGTAATATCAAAATAAACTCTACGTAACAAAACCTCCTCATCAACTTTTGACGAAGGTTTCAATTTATTCTCTTCTAGTTTTTTGAGAATAAATTGATCTATATCATTTTGTGCCCATTCATCACTTTTTCGTATTAATGAAGGCTTTGAAGGAGGGATGAATGACCAGTGAGGTTTAAAATTTGCACCTTGTTCAATCCATCTATTTATTATCGCTTTCTCCTTGTTAGATATGGTGAGATGAGAATCGTGCGGAGGCATTTGTACATCTAAATCTTTTGACAAGAGCCTGTTCATTAATTCACTCTTCTGCGGCATTCCTCTGACTAAAGTTTCAGAATATTTGCTGCCAGAGCTTTCGGTTTTTTTAAAAGCAAATTCTTCACTAGAAACTCTAAAATTTGATTTTAACTGATTCTCATCTGGACCATGACATTTATAGCACCTATCCGAAAGAATGGGTTTGACATGAAAGTTATAATCCACAAATTCAGGAATTTCAACTGAATGAACTTTAAGCTCTTTGGGAATACTACTCCTACAAGAAGACAAAAATAATATCAACGAAATCTGACTAATTACTAAACACTTTCTTTGTCCTAGAAGGGTCATTAATATATTGTGAATGTCAGATAAAAATACGAAACATAAAGTAGATTCCTGTAGTCTTCTCCTAATACTAAATTAAAATTCTAAGCAACATAGCCCATTGTATTTCAATGTCAAATCAATTCTTTTTCTTCAATATCATTAAAATGATACTTCTTACAATGAAAATCAATAAGCCATAAAGAGTTGTGATTAGTGATACCTTGAGACCTCCGGCCAAAACTTGAGGGGACATTCCATCCGACTGCTCAATTACAGAAAACGCACTAAAGAAGCCAATCAATTGTCCAAATATACCGAGTACAAGTGCTAATGTTCCAAGCTCTTTAATCCAATAGAAATAAGATGAAGTTGAGCCTTTATCATTGTCAGAACTCATAAATGCCCGAACTGATAAAATCAAAATAAATAGTAATAAAAGTGAAAGCAAACCTATAAATAAAGGCCCGCCTTGGTAAAACAAATCCATCATAATTTGAAAGTTTAAAAAGGAGAATAACTCCTAAATGATTATTAATAATTTACATTCCAAAGTTAGACTTGAGTCTCTAAAAATTTAATGTCGAATCCTATTCAATGTCTGTTATATGTCGACAATTCAATGAATAGAGGACAATAAAAATTAATTTTAGGTCTATGCTATTATTATTAATTGAAAAACTAAGATCCTTATGGTTTTGGTTTGTTACAGGTCTGTTCATATTAATCTTTTTCGGATTAAACAGTGATTCTATTGTCCTCACATTTTATTTTTTCACTTTTTTATTACCAATAATAATCGGCACATCTACATATGTGAATGAAGTATTGATTCCGAAATATTTAATAAGAAAAAAATATTTCCATTTCACGTTTTATGGCCTGTACACCATTATAATTTCACTGTATTTACAATACCTTATCATTTTTGGAGCCCTTTATATTTTCAGCTTTTACAATAATGAAAGAATCAGAATCGAAACTCTGAATATTGGCCAATTAAATCTAAGTCTTTATTTGTTAATTATTGCCAATGCTTTTCTTCATTTATATGATATATTTCAAGCAGACAAAGTGGAGCTTAACCAACTAAAAATAAAGCTAAACACTAGAGATTCAGAGCATATCACAATTAGGTATAAGAGAACAAATTATCCTGTACAACTAGACAGTATTCTATTCATTGAAAGCCTTTCCGATTATATTCAAATTACACTTAAAAATGATAGATTAATCACTAAAGAAAGAATTAGCAAGTTTAAGAATAAACTACCAAGCAATTTCATTCGAATACATAGATCATTCATTATCAATGGTGATTATGTAAAAAGTTACAATAAAGAAATTATCTCTATTGATGACTTTGACTTACCTATTAGTAGATCATATAGAAAAGATGTGATTGCCACTCTTGCTACTTTATAGATTCTCTCCACCACTTTTCAGGTTTCTTGCGTTCACCATATTTTAGGACTCGGTCCAACCATATCATTACTGATCGCAAAGGACCTCCAGCCAATTTAAGACCAATTCTATTCCACCATTTAGAATAGTCTTTGTTATATGGACACACTCTAATACAAATAGCACAGTCAGTATTCATACCTACCCAAAACTTAAAGCACTTTTCTGCATTTACGGTCCATTTTTTTATCCCCTTCAAGCTAGAAAAGTTGGGTGGTTTTGATTCAGGATCGCCTTGAGGAATGGCTTTAACTGGACATGCATCTGCACATTTTCTGCATACATTGCAAAACTGTTTTACTCCAAAATCTACAGGTGCATCAATTTCTAGCGGCAAGTCAGTAAAGACCTTTGCTATCCTAACATTTGGTCCGAACTTTGGTGTAATCAATAGACCATGGCGACCGTATTCTCCTAGACCTGCCTCAATCGCCATAGGTATATTAAGTCCAGTATCATTCATTGAAGCTACCGCCTCATAACCTAGATTTGTAATGAACTGTGCTAAGGCATTGGCGGTGTTAAGACATCTGGCATATCCATCCCCAGTCGCGGTTCCACTCAATGCAGCTGGGAAAGTTTGACCTAATTGATAATTCATGGGCATAGTAAAAACCAAAGCAAATTTTAAGGACTTTGGCAAATCCATAGGTCTTGATTCGCCATTTTTTCGACTGAATTGATGAGAATAAATCCACCTTTCATCGATTGAACAAATGCCAGCTGACCCAGCTCCTAATGTTACTGCTGCTTTTTTTAATCTCATTGAAGTTTCAGTTGAGGAACTAATTGAAACTTTGTTTTTGGAGCCAGGTCGATTGATAGAATAATAGTCAGTAAAACCTTCCACTCTTCCTTCTGTTTCGAATTTAAGCTCCCCTACTACATCAGTCATATGCCAACTTGCATTCCTCAGTGCATAGTCCCAATGATCAAACCCTTTTGACTTTTTGGGTTTATAATTTGCGATGTCATAGCTAGTGAAAAAGTCTTTGGGTTTTACTTTTTCATCCCACAGTGCTCTATTGAAGATGTCGTTTTTAGCATCAAATCGCTCAAAATCATTTTGAATGTCAAATTCTTTTGTTAGGTATGATTGCGATTTCATTTAGATCGGTTAATTTTTCATATAGCCCATTGTATCCATCCACTCTCCCACTCTTTCTATCCATTTGTCTGTGGGAAGATTTTGTGTCTTCATTCCGAACCCATGTCCCCCCTTGGCATACATATGAAGTTCTGCTGTAGCTCCTTTTTTGATCCAGTCAGAATACAATTCTACACTTGCAGGAGCTAAAAATAAAGGGTCATCTGTAGCACAAACTGCATTCATTGGAGGTTTGTAATCTGGAACCTCTTGCTCAGCTACAATACTCATCCATGCATATACGGGCACTATGAAATTAGGTCTATTTACTTCTTGAGATTTGTAAGTAGCTTCCATAGTAACTGCACCACCTGCAGAGAATCCCATAAGT
>DKPS01000091.1 GCA_002471345.1 Saprospiraceae bacterium UBA7328 | reverse complement strand
TGGAATTGATAATGCTAAAATCAATTCGAAATTGGCAAAAAGTCAGAGATATCCAAGTTTAAGTTTTGGGACCAACTTAGGTCTCAACTTTGGAAGAACCGTAGACCCAACCACCAATGATTTTATTACCACCAACTTTCTTTCAAATGGAGCACAGTTTAATACAGGAGTTACATTATATAATGGAGGAAGTATTAACAACCAAATCCAAAGTGCATTAAATGAGGAGTTGGCTACAAGAGAAGATTTAAATTCTTCAATGATTAATGTGGCTTTTGATATTGCACGAACTTATTTCAATGCTTTGTTGGCTCGTGAAAATGTGCAAAACATAAGAGTACAAAGAGAAAGCACAGCAAAAGAAATAGAGCGAATGACCAAGATGATAGAAGTTGGGACTAGAGCTCAAGCTGAAATATATGACCTAGAGGCCCAACTAGCTACAACAGATCAAGATTTGGCAATGTCAGAAAATAGTTATGAGATTGCCATGGTTGGATTGAAAGCACTCATGAATATTGGGTTTGGTACAGAGATGATATTAGTGGAACCCAATATGTCACAGTCTTTATATTCTGACCCAGATGAACTTTCTTTTGAGGAGGCTTTTAAAAATGCTTTAGAATTTTCACCTTCTAATAAGGCTCAAGAGTTCAGAATTAAATCAGCTGAATATGATCTTAAAGTAAGTGAAGCCAATCTTTTGCCAAGTATCACTGCTGGTGGAAGTTTAAATACGAATTACTCTAATCAAGCGAAAGAAGTTACCGGGTTTACGAATTCTACAGTTTCTCAACCTGTGACAATTGATGGAGTTCCGGTTTTATTAGGAACCGATCAGGCATTACCTCAATTTGGAGATAAGTCATATGGATCACAATTCAATGACAATCTCTTTTACGGAATAGGTGTAAGTGTAAATGTTCCATTGTATAGCAACTATCAAAACAAAGCAGGAGTTGAGCGATCGAAAGTAAATCTCGAAAGCTTAATTAACCAAAACAAACAAAACGACAATAACCTTCGCAATACAATGCAGCAATTGCTCACAGATGCAAGAGGAGCAAAAAGGGCATTAGAAGCTAGTGAAAAAACACTTAGGGCAAGAGAAATTGCCGCCCAGAATGCAGAAAAAAGGTTTCAAGTGGGTGCATTAAATTCATTTGATTATATCACAATTCAAAACCAATATAATCAAGCGTTGATAAACTTATCTATTTCAAAGTACGATTATCTATATAAAATCAAGATTCTGGATTACTATCAGGGATACCCTGTTGAATTTTAATTAGACTCATAAAAACGAAATATAAATGACTTTAAAGAAGAAGAAAAAGAACAGGAGACGATGGCTGTTGTGGGCATTATTAGCAATCGCAATATTGTTAGTAGCTGGTTATGTGTATAATAGCAACAAAGCTCCTGAAGGCGAGCCGGTTGATTTTGCAACTGTAGAAAACAGAACGATTAAGGAAAGGGTCTCAGCTAGTGGAAGAGTATACCCAGAAAAAGAAGTCAAAATCAGTTCTGATGTTTCTGGAGAAATTGTTCAACTATTAGTGGAAGAAGGTGACTCTGTGTATCAAGGGCAGTTGCTTGTAAAAATTGATCCTGAGGCATACTTATCTGCCGTAGAGCAAGGAGAAGCAAACCTCAACAACGCACGAGCACAAACTGCTAATTCTAGATCACAAATAGAAAATAGCATTGCACAGAAAGAACAGCTTACGGCACAACTAAAGCAAGCAGAACTGCTTCATGACCGAAACATAAAGCTCAAATCTGATGGCGTGATTTCAGATTCAGAATTTGAGGAGACCCTTACTAATATAGAAAGCCTCAAAGCCAATATTAGAGCGTCTGAGGCAAGTATTCGATCTGCTCAAGAATCGGCAAAAGCTGCGGAGTTTACTGTGAAAAGTGCTACTGCTCAAGTAAAAGAACTTAGGACTAATTTGAGCCGTACAGCCATTAAAGCGCCGACAGCAGGGATAATCACGAGCCTTGCCGTAGAGGAAGGAGAAAGAGTAGTGGGAACAGCCCAAATGGCTGGAACAGAAATGATGAGAGTGTCTAACCTTAATGTAATGGAAGTACAAGTAGAAGTGAGTGAAAACGATATTCTTAAAGTAGAGTTGAGCGATGTGGTAGAGGTAGAAGTAGATGCATATATAGATAGAAAGTTTGAAGGTTATGTATCAGAGATAGCAAATTCTGCGGCAAATAGCGCATCAGCGACCGGTTCTCTTAACACAGACCAAGTGACAAATTTTATTGTAAAAATTATTATTAAACCGTCTTCTTATGATGATATCATTTCTGACATTAACCCCTATCCGTTTAGACCGGGGATGTCTGCTTCAGTAGATATCATAACAGATATTAAGGAGAATATTATTGCCGCACCTATTCAGGCCATAGCTGTCCGTAAGAAAGACAAAGATGATAAGTCAAATGATGAAATGGACGAAGTTGTCTTTTCTACTGATTCTGATACCGCCATTATGCATGTGGTGACAACAGGTATTCAAGACGACGACTTTATTGAAATATTATCTGGTTTAAAAACAGGAGAAGAAATAATAAGTGGACCATATTCGACAGTCTCCAGAACACTTGAAACGGGGACCTTGGTAAAAAAGAAAGAGGATAAAGGCGAAGAAGGAGACAAAACCTAGTTTTGAAAACTTCTAAATTGCCTTCAGAGGCATTAATTACTTTTATTAGGGTGCCTGAACTAGGAATGGTTAAGACCAGGCTGGCTGTAGACCTTGGTGATCAAAGAGCATTAGAAATCTATTGTTCTTTGTTGAATCACACCCAAAAAATTAGTTTAGAGTTGCCTTGTAGAAGATATTTATATTATGCGACGAAACCCATTGAAGACAATTGGCCAACAGAGCATTTTTGTAAAAAATCACAACAAGGTGATGACCTAGGAAAAAGAATTTCTAATGCTTTCAAAGAGGTTTGTGAGGTTCATAATAAGGTGATTATAATCGGAAGTGATTGCCCACAGTTGTCTTCCTCTTTAATACAAGAAGCCTTTGATGGGTTAGAAGAAAATGATGTAATACTTGGGCCTACATTTGATGGGGGTTATTATCTTCTTGGAATGAAATCATACTATCCTTTTCTATTCACAGACATAGAGTGGAGTACAAATTCTGTTTATAGCGAAACAGTTAATAAGCTTGAAAAACACAACCTGTCCTTTCAAAAGCTTGAAAAACTGAGCGATGTGGATTATGCTGAAGATTGGGAAAAATTTGGATGGCCTTTGTAAGGTGTTAATTTTTTCTGATCAGATATACAGCTAATAGAATCAGACCTAAACTTATATAGTGCCCCAAACCAATAAACTCTCCATCCCAAACGCCCCACAGCAAAGCTACAATGGGGACAACGTAACTAACAGAAGAAGCGAAAACGGGGTTCGTGGTTTGGACGAGTTTATAGAATATGATAAGAGCGATCATTGTGCTCATTATAGACAAAATAGCAACATACCCCAAAGCTTTGATTCCTGCATCGGTATTCATTATAGAAGGAATATCACTCCACCCTACATAGACCAAACAAGGAATTGAAACTAATACAAATGAGACCGCACTTAAACGAATACTATTTTCATTTTGAAAATGTTTTTTCACAAAATTCAGGTTCATCGCGTATAGAATAGAAGAAATAGCGACGAAACCAGCAAACCACATATTGTTAGATTGGCTGGAATCTTTTCCTAGTAGAATCAAAGCAATCGCACCACACAGTCCTAAAGCGACCCCTATAATTTGGTTGCCTCCTACTTTCATTTTATAGAAAGTAATACCAATCAGAATTGTAAAAATTGGAGTGAGAGCATTCATAATACCGGCAACGCTACTTGAAATTTGAGTCTGAGCAAGAGCAAAACAAAAAGCGGGAATTGCGGTTCCCGTCAACCCTACAATGAGATATTTCCAATAGTTTTTTACTCTTTCTTTTTTTACGTGGAAAATGAAGAAAGGGAGAAAAACAAGCCCCGCAATTGATACCCTCAACGCAGCAAGTTCTAAAGGGCTATAAGCGAGGAGCCCCCTTTTTACAAGTATGAAAGAGGTCCCCCAAATGAGCGACAATAAAACAAGTGTGAATATTTGCTTTAGACCAATATTGCTGTCACCCATTATCCTTTACTGGCCTTGGCATGATTTTCTACCTGTTGCCAAACTCTAAATAAATTGCCAGAACAAATTTTTGCAATGTCTTTTTCAGAATATCCTCTTTTTATTAACTCTAGAAGAAGATTAGGATAGTCAGAGACATCTTTAAGGCCTGTAGGCAAACTGTCACCTACACCATCAAAATCAGAACCTAATCCAACATGGTTAATACCAATGAGACTTACCACATGATCTATATGGTCTGCCACTTTTTGAATATCTGCAAACAATACAGGTTGACCCTCGCTAAACCTCTCAGCAACAGCTTTACCTTTTTTAGAATCCGGCTCTAATTCCATGTCCTTGAGCATTTTTCTAATCTTGGTTCGAGTAGCATCGGCCTGATCTCTACTTTTTTGATCAAGAAAAGTAGAACCAAAATTGATCATAATGACTCCCCCATTCTTGCCTAATTCTTTAATCAAATCATCTGCCATATTTCTCTCAAAACCAGGAGTGTACCGTTGAGCAGAAGAATGAGATGCTATGACAGGTACATCTGTAAGTCTTACTACATCAAAAAACGTACTGTCAGAGACATGAGAAATGTCAACCATAATGCCCACACGATTCATTTCTTTTACTACTTTTTCTCCATATGGACTAAGTCCTACCCATTTCCTTTCAGAATCATAGGATGAATCACAGATCAGGTTTACTTTAGAGTGGGTGAGGGTAATATAGCTGATGCCTCTGTCCTTGAAGTATTTCACATTTTTAATATCGTCCTCAAGTCCAGCACCATTCTCCATTCCCATTGGCAAAGCGATTTTGCCTTGTCTTTTAATGCGTTTTACATCTGATACACTTTTTGCAACTTCAAATTTGTCGGGGTGTTCATTGCAGATACCTTCTACCATATCTATTAGTGATTCTGCGTGTTTTTTACTTTTCCCCTTTTCTAGTTGGTTGTCGGCAGGAATATAGATTGACATGAAGGGTGCATCAAGTCCCCCTTCTTTGCTTCTCATATAGTCAAAGTCACCTTTTTCTGAGGAAATAGGAATGCCTAGATATTCTTTTTCTAATCTAAAATTAGATATAGCCAATCTATATGGTAGATCAACATGGCCATCTACAATTACATATTTCTGGGCTAGTTCTTTAGCCTTTTCTATTGTAGGAGTTAAAGGCTCTTTAGAGGATGTTGTTTCTGTAGTTTTACAGCTGAATATCAAGGTCGTTATAATTAGGAAAGCTAAATATCTCATGCATTCTTTTTTGTTGAGCAAAAGTTCTGCAAATAAAAACGAATTTTTCACAAGAGTATGATTTGAATATTCTTTTGTTGCTCATTTAGGTAAAAATGAACAACAGGTACAAAAAGGTTAGGCTCTCGAAAACCTTAGAACGATGGAAAATTTCAATGATTGGGGATGAATAAACCTAAAACGTATATGGCCCTATTTATTTCCTAAAAATGCCTCGCAGTACAAATTTGGTCCTATTTATTTCTCCAAGTTAGCATTCTTAGCAAGAGGCCATATCTTATCTTCACCATCTTATGTCAAAGGTTTCAAAAGCATATTTAGAATTACATATAGCAGTTTTCCTGTTTGGGTTTGCAGCCATTTTAGGAGGTTTAATACAGGTTTCGGCACTCTCTATGGTATGGTGGCGGCTATTGTTGTCCATGGTAATATTCCTGTTTTACAAGAATATATACACAGAACTTAGACAGCTTTCCAGCAGGAAATTATACATCCTCTTAGGCATTGGAGCAATCATAAGTATTCACTGGGTTTGTTTCTATGGGGCGATAAAACTGGCAAATGTGTCGGTAGCTCTAATAACTTTTTCGGCGACACCTTTTTTTACTGCATTAGTAGAACCAATGTTTAGAAAGAGACCATGGAAAAGAGTTGATTTTTTATTAGGGGGGTGTATTGTTGTCGCCATGTACTTTATTCTCAACACCTTAGACTTTTCAATGTATCATGGGATGTTTGTGGGGATGCTTTCCGCTCTTTTAGCAGCGGTATTTATCTCGTTAAATAAGAAATATATTGATGTTGCCAGTCCCGCAACTTTACTTTTTGTAGAATTGGTTGGCGCTTTACTTTTTTTGACTATGGTTTTACCATTTGTTTATTCCTCAAATTTTCACGAATTCCTTCCAAAAGGGTTGGATTGGATATACCTTTTAGTTCTTGTTGTCTTTTGCACGATGTTGGCTTTCGTGCTACACCTAAGAGCGCTTAAACACATAAATGCTTTCACTTCAAATTTGATTATGAGTCTCGAGCCTATTTATGGAATTGTACTTGCAATAGTCATTCTTAAGGAGCATAGAGAATTAAACTTGCAATTCTATATTGGCGTATTGACAATGATAACTTTAGTCTTATTGTATCCCTTGATAAAAAGAAAATGGCAATATTGATGTTTTTGAAACGAATGATATTCTAAAACACATTCAAAAAAGATGATAGTTCTTTACTGATCGGGCCAACTTTTCCATTATTCACTTTTGTTCCATCTATCATTATTATTGGCATAATTCCTTTTGTAGAACTTGAAATAAAAATTTCATCGGCCGCATAAACCTCTATCGCGTTGACCGGTCTGACATTGATGTCAAATCCATTGACACGTTGTTCTAATACTCTTCTTCGGGTCACCCCTTCTAACATGCCAGAATCGGGAGTTCCAATTATACCATCCTTAACAAGAAACACATTGCACCTAGAACACTCTGAAAGCTTACCATTAAAATGATAGAGAATATCCACAGCATCATATTTTTGCATTTTTGGATAATTCATAACCGAGTTGAAATAATTGGTTGATTTTACTAATGGATTTGGCCGAATAAATTCTGTTGAAATTAGGTTATACCCTTGGCCATCAGGTTTGTTAGGAATCTTATCAAAAGGGAGAGCGAATATCATAAAATTGGCTTCTTCTGTTGGGCTATAACCATTAGAAGAATATCCTCCTGTTGCTACCATTTTGACATAAGAAGACTCTAGCCCATTTTTGGCCATCACATTCTGTATCATTAACTTAAGATCTTCTCTGGAATATTTAAAAGGAATGTTGGCATATTCCAAAGAATTATAAAACCTGTTGAAATAATGCACTAACCAAGGGTTCGCCCCTTTAACTATTTTGAAAAAATCAAAAATTCCATACCCTCTATGAATGGAAAGATCAGAAACGTGAAGAAAAGCTTCTCTTTTTTTAATCAGCTCCCCATTAAAAACGATGTGTTCCATATTGAAATTAGTTTCTAGCCTTGGTTGCCATTTTTTGCAACATGTTGAAATATAACCTTGGAGAAAACCTTCTCAACTTGATAAAATTGACCTCTTTCCCTCCTATAAAACTTTCTCGTTTATTTTTTTCTATGGCCCTAATAAAATGCTCTGCACACCTTTCAGCCGAAACACCTTCTGCTTGACCTTTATCCATTGTTCCGTGCTTTTTGCCGTCTCCAGCCAAAGCATTTATTGAAATATCAGTTTTTATATATCCAGGACAAATGACGTTCACTTGAATATTGTTATGAGCGACTTCTGCTCGAAGCACATCATACCAACCATGTAATGCATGTTTTGATGCAGCATATGCGCACCTAAGCGGAGGCCCCAATTTTCCAGCAACACTACTAGTCACTACAATTGCTCCAGTTTTACGATTCTTCATATGTGGCAAAATAGCCCGAGTAAGACCCACATTTCCAAAGAAGTTTACATCCATAACCTCTTTATCCAGGGCAAGCTCGGAACCAGCCACAGTACATCTTTGAGAAATTCCTGCGTTATTGACTAAAATGTCAATATGACCAGCTATTTTAATAGCTTCTGCGGTTTTGGGGCCTAGGGTTTTATGGTCCTTCACATCTAAAGGCAAAATATGAACGCTGGGCGCTCCAATGCATAGAGTTTTTACCTCTTTAAGCTTTTCCTCATTTCTAGCAGATAGAATCAATGAACATCCACGCTTACTAAATGCTAAAGCACAGGCCTTTCCAATACCAGAAGAAGCCCCAGTAATCCAAACCGTTTTATTTTTTATTTCCAATTTTTTAAATCAATGATTAAGCAACAAAGTTAGAGGCATTTTGAAAAAAACAAGAATTATATAAAATTCTCAGACCGCTTACTGGTTATATAGTGGTAATTTTGCTTTGGAAATTATTACCAAAAACATGATTCAACATTTACCTACAAAGAGGCCTAGTGCTAGACACTTCTCAATACTATTTATTTGCCTATTCCTATTTTCTGTTCCTAGTTCATTCGCTCAAGAGAAGGAGGCTATGGACGAGAACGGAATGAGTGCCCAAGAATCCAAAGAGGAAAAGGTAACTCAAACGTTTAGACACACCAGAGTAATAAATTCACACTCTGTAGAAACACTTCCTGCTCGAAAGATGGATTTTAGAATTGCACACAGATTCGGTGATATAGCAGGAAATGCAGGAGGTTGGCCGACTTTTTATGGTTTGGAAAACGCTTCAGATGTAAGCATCGGGTTTGAGTATGGTATAACGGACAATATAATGTTTGGAGTGAATAGAGCTAAAGGCTCTGGGCCATTAAAGCAATTGGTGAACACATTCTTGAAAATTAGAATTATGAATCAAGAGATTAATGGCAATCTTCCTTTTAGTCTCACAGTCGTTGGAATAAATGCTTTCTCAACGATGCAAAAAAGTGCTTCGGTTGATGCACTTAACTTTTTTGAAAATGGATCACACCGATTTGCCTATCATTTAGGCTTTCATGTTGCAAGAAAATTCTCTGACGCATTTTCATTACAACTGAATACTGCATGGACATTTAGAAATATTGTACCTTTTGGCGACCAAAATGATTTACCTAGTATAGGAGGTTCTTTAAGATGGAACGTGTCCAAGGCCCTTGGAATAATTGTAGACACCACATTTCCGATAGACACAGACTTTAGGACAACTGAAAATGGATACTATCCAGTTGTAGGAATTGGTTTTGAGTTTGATACTAGTGGAGGCCATGTTTTTCAGTTGAATGTGACAAATGCGACAGGTCTTTCAGAGACTGATTTTATACCGTACACAACCTCTAACTGGGGTGATGGAGAGTTCCGACTAGGATTTACGATTTCAAGGCTATTCAGTATATAGAGATGAAGTATCTAATATTCGTTGTGATAGCTGCTGTAGTTGGCAGTGTTTCTTTAGAAGAAAAGAGTGCACCGATCAGTCAGGATGATAAGGTCTGGGATGTGTTAGAGCAATTAGGGGACGATGCTAGTAAAATAAAACCAGACCTGACCATTCCCAACGTAAGTGCAGAAACAGGATACAATCTTGTAACTCAAGGGTTTTCTGATGTGCCAGGGCAACCAAAATCTAGAAGACAGAGCAAGCATTTTGTCTGTACTTCATGTCACAACATAGAACGAGAGGACCCAGACTTAACAGTAATAGACCCTCAAGCTAGATTAGATTATGTGACTCAAAGAGGCCTTCCTTATCTTCAAGCATCTCCACTATACGGAGCAGTGAATAGAGAATACTTTTACAATGGGGACTATGTTAAAAAATATGGAGACTTAGTGAAACCAGCAAATGAAGATATTAGAGAAGCGGTACAATTATGTGCTCTCGAATGTGCACAAGGGCGAAAGTTAAAAGATTGGGAATTAGAATCGATTATCGCATATCTGTGGGAGATACAACTTAAAATGTCAGATTTGGGCTTAACAGAGGGAGAGTTGAATTACATTTCGGATGCAATTGAAGATACGTTGTCTTGGACTAACGCAAATGTAATTCTTCGCACCAAGTATGTCTCCTATTCCCCAGCGACATTTTTAGTTCCTCCTGAAGATAGAAAGATTGGAACAGGGTTGAATGGAGATCCAAATAATGGTCAAAAAATCTACGAAAACAGTTGTTTACATTGCCATTACAATAAAAGATACTCTTTTCTACAGCTAGATAATAACGACATGAGTTTTAACCATTTGAAAAAGAAAATGGGGACTTATGATCGACACTCCATATATCAGGTTATAAGATATGGGACATACTCAAAGCACTGGAAGAAATCTTATATGCCTTTGTATACAAAAGAAAAAATGTCAGATCAGATGCTCGCTGACTTAAGATCATATATTGAAAAAAGGGCGGGCTGAATGCCCACTAGTCAATAAACTCAATTTTTCTTAGGAGTTTAAGACCGACACTTATTTCAAATGAGATATTTCTTATGGTTTGCTCATTCAGGTTTCGAGCTCTATTTGTTATTGGGTCTAGCACATTTGATAATGGTGGCTGTTCATACTGTAATGAAATGTCGGGACTCAATGTGGCCTCTATAAAGCCACCAACAAATTCACTAAATTGAATTTCATACCCGACTCCTGCCATTGCGCCATAATTAAATTTATTAACAAAAGGATCAAGTGGAAAGTATCCTCCGTAAATTAAATATTGTTCAAGGTTGGTGTTAAGGGTGTACTCTAGCCTTATTCCTATTTTGTAATAAGGCTTGTTTGCATTGTAAGTTTTGAATTTACTTTTTGCTCCAAAGGCCAAAACTGCATTGTTGAAAATAAATTGTTGACCATTAGTTCCACCAGTAAAATTAAATGTACGTTGAGCACTTCCCCTTTGGTGATAGCCAAGCTGTCCAAAAAACGAGCTGTTTTTATCTTCTGACCAAGATTCAATAAACAGAGCCCCATGGTAAGCAATAAGTGCATCACGATCAATTCCACTCCAGTTTTGAATTCCTATGGTCCCTCCGAACTTTGGTCCAAAAACAAAAGATTGGGAATAAGCACTACTGCAGAAAGCTAAAGCGACGAATAGAGGCAGAAAAATTTTCATATTACTTGATTGTTAAGGTCATACTTCCATCTTCAAATAAATAACTTTCTTTTGACTGAGAAAAACTCTTTTCCAGTTTTGGCCTCTTTTCACCCCAATTAATAATGCCCTGTATGATCACTTTTTCACCAAGCATAGGTTGTGATCCTCTAGGCATTCTATTCTGAAAAAACAAGAGGTCAAGATCAATGTTATACTTATCAGCTATAGTTTTCATAGATTCTCCATTTCTTACTAAATGACTTTCTGTCTCTATCGTTAAAGTAAAGTTCGATCTATCTTGTGTTTTTTGATAAGGGTTTTGGTCTACAGGGGTTATTACGGCGGCTATAACATCATTCTCTACTGAGGTGTATTGAATGTCATCGTATTGATATAGAGCAAATTTTTCTATGACACTTAGTAGCTTCTCTGCGTACTTCGGGTCTGTAGCATATCCTGAAGACTTGAGGCCCTCTGCCCAACTTACATAATCCATTCGGTTTAAGTCGAAAAGGAAACCATATCTGTATTTACTTCCAGGGTTAGTTAAAAAGTTAGAATGTGCGACATAGGAATGTTCGGGGCTATTAAACTTTCTGAAGCAGCTTTTGATCAATTTACCATCTTTATAATCGTCGTCTTCTCTATAGAATGTGCTCCCCTCCCAATATTTACCACATTTTATTCCAAAATGATTATTTGCCTTTTGTGCAAGAGTGCTTCTTCCACTATTTGATTCAAGGATTCCTTGAGCCAATTTTATACTCGCAGGGATTCCTACCCTTTGCATTTCGCTTTGGGCGATTTCTTTATATTTGCCGATATAGGTTACTGCAGGGTTTTCTTGATATTTAAATGATCCATAATCTGCGAGAGCAGAAAAATAAGACGTCATTAATATAATCAGACTTAATATTCTCATGGCTGGTGACATTATAAATAGTTTTAATTCAAAATTTATACCATAAAGGGTATAGTAATCTTACAAACACAAAAAAGAAAAAATATTATGGCAGATTTAATGGATTTGCTGCAAGGACAGCTTTCAGGAGCAGTTCTTGAATCTCTTACTTCCAACCTTGGAACTAAAAATCAAAACCAAACCCAAAATGCAACCAATGATGCTATATCTATTTTGGTAAATGCGATGGCAAAAAACGCATCTAGCCCTAAAGGCGCTTCTGCACTAGGAGCCGCCTTGGATAGAGACCATGATGGCAGTGTATTAGATGATTTAATGGGAATGGTAGCGGGAAAACCAGAAGCGCCTTCTAAAGCCTTGGATGGAACTGGAATATTAGGACATATTCTTGGCGGCAAACAGAATGGAGCAATAGACATGCTTACGAAAAGAAGTGGCATGGATAAGAACCAAACACTAAGTCTATTAATAAAATTAGCACCTATGATCATGGGGGTTTTGGGAAAAATGAAAAAGTCTAACAATATGGACACTTCTGGCCTGCCAGATATTTTGTCTGGTGCCGCAAATAAAGCGAACAAGCAATCTCCTGGAGGCAATATTTTAGGTTCGTTTTTAGATCAAGATGGAGACGGGAATTTAAATAATGAGATTAAAAAAGTCGGATTCAGTTTTCTTAAGTCTCTCTTTAAAAGATAGAAACGATTATAACTGACAATATAAAGAGGGTGGTTTCACTATGAAACCATCCTCTTTTATTTTAAACCTTTAGATGGAAAGTATTTTAAATCTCTATTCCTATTTTAACCTTTCAGGATATCAGATCTTGTTATTGATGCTTGTTGGTATGTTGTTGGGCATGGCAAAAGCAGGTGTTAAAGGAGTAGGAACAGCGTCCATTCCAATAGCGGCGCTAATTTTTGGTGCGAAAGAGTCTACAGGGATTTTACTTCCAATGCTTATCATGTCTGATATGGGTGCAGTTTCACATTATTATAAGGAGACAAAGTGGCCTGAGCTAGCTAAGCTTCTTCCATTTGCTGTGATTGGTGTAATAGTTGCAACTTGGGTCGGACAATACATCAATGGTGATTCATTTCAGTTTCTGATGGGAATCTTGATAATGATATGTCTTTTGTTATTGCTCCTTTCAGGTTGGTTGGGGGACGATCTTGTTGTAGAAAAGCACCACTTTTTGGGTTCTTTAACAGGAGTTGGCCTAGGGTTCACTACGATGATCGGAAATGCGGCAGGCCCTCTTATGAATATTTACATGCTTGTAATAAAAATGCCAAAAACAGTTTTTATTGGTACGTCGGCCATGTTTTTTTTCATCATTAATGTTATAAAAATTCCTTTTCATGTATTCATATGGAAAACGATTACTTGGAAAACATTCTTACTGGGCATGACAACCTTGCCAGCAGTTGTCATTGGATTAGTCTTTGGTGTCTATTTGGTAAAACTAATGAGCGAAAGATTTTTTAGGTTGTTAGTGATTTTTACTACGGCTTTGAGTGGGATGGTTTTATTGTTTGCTTGAAATCATTTTCGATTAACTTAGATTCAACTCTTTTTTCATTCTTACAAATTCGAAAGAACAATTTGCTTCAATTATGGTTCTTTTTTGAGATATAGGAGGCATAAATTCAAAAGATTTAGCATGAAGCATCATAGTTGTCATGTTCCACTTTTCCTTAAACAACCGGTTTTGTTTGCTACAACCATGTGGCCTATCTCCTATAATAGGATGTCTGAGATGGTTAAGGTGCCTTCTGATCTGATGCATTCTTCCTGTCTTTGGGAATGCTTCAATTAACGAATACCTAGATGTTTGGTGTTTTCCCAGAGCAACATCAATTTCAGTTCGCCCTATACATTTGAAAGCAGTGGAAGCGTCTTTTAGTTTTCCTCGAGCATTTATTACAGGGTAATCCACTTCGACCTTATCAGGAAAAAATCCTCGAACAATTGCGATATAAGATTTTATTACAGTATGATTTCGGATTTGATCTTGGACGTACCTATTCGTTACGGGATTTAGTGCGAAAAGAAGAATTCCAGAAGTTTTTCTGTCGAGACGATGTATTGGATAAACTTTTTGTCCAATTTGATCTCTGAGTAATTGTAGCGCAAACTCATCTGTTTCAACAGCAATAGATGTTCTATGGGTTAACAAGCCATGTGGCTTATTAATGGCCACTAAAAACTCATCCTTATATATAATCTCTAGCGGAGAAAAAGATTGCTTTTTCAGACTATTCCAATCCTTTGAATAGTGTTTCAACCATTCTTTTGCTATTAATGAACCCTCTTCCCCACTCTTCATATCCCTTCACTATTTCTTCTGTTGATATATCCGATAAAATATCAGTGGTTTTCATTGCCTCTTTCATTCGCTCAATTACTGTAGTGAGCATGGTGTGATAATCCATAAGGTCTTTTTTACCCGCTAAGGCTCCGTGGCCTGGTATGATTACCGTTTCATCGTTTACCATCATCATTGCCACTTCTACAGCTTTTAAATATCCCTCAACTGATCCATTTGATGATAAGTCAATGAAAGGAAACCTTCCTTTAAAAAAACAATCTCCCATGTGGAGCACGTTGTCATCAACAAAAAGTACAAATGCATCTCCATCGGTATGAGCGTTTTCAACATGTTGGATCATGACATTATACCCAGATACGTTAAGTGTAAGCTCATCATTAAAAGCCACATCTGTCCTTGCTGCTTCAGGAGCAGGAGGCACAGTTTGGCCCATTCTTTTATTCTCATGAGAAAGCCGATGCAGAACATTTTTGTGACCCACAATCGTGAGCCCTTCAGTTGATAAATTGGCATTGCCACCGGTATGGTCACCATGCCAATGAGTATTAACTAGCCATTTAAGCGGCTTGTCGCTGATCCTTTGTATTGCAGCCTTAATCTTGTCAGAAAGGGGTGCGAATTGACTGTCTATAATAAGAACTTCATTTTGTCCTATATATAGCCCTATGTTGCCTCCAGATCCTTCAAGCATGTACGTGTGGTCTGTTATTTGATGAGGAGTTATCTGTACCTTGTCGAATCGAGATTGTGCTTGTGAATATGTGCTAAAGAATACGATCAAGGCAATACATACAAATTTCATTTCATTCTTTTTTGAAAAACGAATGTAAGAGCTATCTAGGATTTATACGAGAATATTATTTTTCAGCTAATTCTTTAGCCAATTTAATTGGTGCGGCTACACACTTCTTCTCCATATAATCCATCATTTCTCTCAGGAGTTCTTGAGAAGCTTCTGGAAGCTCTTCTATTTTTTGTTTAAACACCTTTTCAATAGCCCTATCTTTTATTGACTTAATTTCTTTTGGGAGTTTACTGAATGCTTTTTCTATTTGTCTCTGATCATACATCACTGTAAAAGTATCTAAATGATAGTTAATCAAGATTCTTGAAGCGGCAATATTTCCTTGTCGGGATTGTAAATTCTCTTGTGCTAGAGACCTTAGTGAATCAATATTGATATGAGTAACATTATTACTTGCCACGACATTTTTAGAAATGTTATTGGGAATAGAAAGGTCTATTAGTACTTTTTTGTCGCGTTCTTCTCTTACAAGCCCTCTATATATTTCTGAGTTTATAACAGGTTCTGTAGCAGATGTACAGCAAATCATTATGTCGAAGCCCTTTTCATAGCTGTTTAAATCCGATAAATGATATGCTGAGGCCCCTATTTCTTCAGAGAGTTCAAATGCATTATTAAAACTTCTGTTAAAAATAACAATGTTACCAAATCCGTGCTTTTTCAAGAACCGTCCAAAAGTTGTATTGGTTTCTCCAGACCCGACCATCAGCACCCTTTTGTTTCGATTTGGATGAAGGTTTAATAAGCTCTGAAGGGCTAGTGAAACTATAGAAACAGGTTTTTCTCCAATTTTGGTGGATGTATAAACATCTTTGGCTGCAGAAACAGTACATCTTTCTAACAGCCTTAAATTATCTCCAGTGAGACCAAACTGTTTACATTCATTGTATGCCGATCGAAATTGTCTAAATATTTCCCGTTCTCCGATAACTAATGATTGGAGCGAAGAAGCTACCTCAAAAAGGTGTCGTATACATTCGCTACCAATGTGATAATTAACCACCTTTTCTATTCTGTGTGCTAAAGCAGAAACATGATTAGGATTAATTTTCTCTAACAGTTCTTTTATCTCAGAAAAATCGAACGGATCCTCTCGGAACATCAATATCATCAACCTATTACAAGTAGATAGATAAATGAGCTCTTCAATATCAAAAGAATTTTTCAAAGAAGTTAACTTTTCCTTGAGCTCACCTTTTGTTTTATACTTTATTATAAACTGCTCTAAATCCTCAGTTTCGAGCTTTTCATGAGATATCGATATGACTTGAAAATAATTCAGCATGTCTCCTCCAAAATTAAATCTATGCCAAATGAGAATTGTCACAGAATTGTAAAATATCACTTGTTATATCATGACATTTACTCACAGGTTGGAGTACTTTTGCACACTTAAATTAAATATGATTGAAATGTATAGGTCGAAGAACTGTGGCGAATTGAGAATTTCTGATGTTGAACAAGAAGTTGTTTTGAGTGGATGGGTCCAGTCCAATAGAGATTTTGGAGGCATGACCTTTATTGACTTGAGGGATAGATATGGAATTACACAGGTGGTTTTTAATTCTGATGATAATGAGAAATTAAGCGAAGGGGCTCGAAAATTGGGACGAGAATTTGTAATCAAAATTTCTGGAACCGTTAGAGAAAGAAGTAACAAAAACCCCAATAGACCAACGGGAGAGGTAGAAATTGAAGTCAAAGAGATGGAGATATTAAATGCTTCGAAAGTTCCGCCATTTACTATTGAGAATGAGACAGATGGAGGGGAAGATCTCCGCATGAAATATAGATATCTGGACATAAGGAGAAATCCACTCAAGGAAAAATTAATGTTCAGAAGCAAGCTCGCAATTGAAACTAGAAAATACTTAGATAATCAAGGGTTTATAGAAATAGAGACTCCTGTATTAATCAAAAGTACACCTGAGGGGGCAAGAGATTTTGTTGTTCCTAGTAGAATGAACCCCGGCCAGTTTTACGCACTTCCTCAATCGCCACAGACCTTTAAACAAATTTTGATGGTAGCGGGCATGGATAAATATTTTCAGATTGTTAAGTGTTTCAGAGATGAAGATTTAAGAGCAGATCGACAGCCAGAATTTACACAAATTGATTGCGAAATGGCTTTTGTCACTCAAGAAGACATCCTAAACACTTTTGAAGACCTAACGAAAGAACTTTTTAAAGGTCTTAAAGGAATTGACCTTCCTGACTTTCCTAGAATTACTTATGATGAGGCAATGAAAAAATATGGCTCGGACAAGCCAGATTTGCGTTTTGGTATGGAGTTCATAGAGTTGAATGAAGACATGCAGGGAAACGGTTTTGGCGTTTTTGACAATGCTGAGTTTGTGGTGGGAATTATTGCCGAAGGAATAGCAGGGTCTTATTCTAATAAACAAATGAAAGAACTTACAGAGTGGGTTCAAAGACCTCAGATAGGTTCTAAAGGTTTGGTTTATGTAAAATATAATGAGGACGGGAGTATTAAGTCTACTATTGGCAAGTTTTACTCTGACAATGATCTCAATACCTTAAAAGAAAAAATAGGGGCCCAAAATGGAGATGTTTTATTTATTCTATGTGGAGAGACTGAAAAAACCAGAAAGCAACTCAATGAACTTAGATTAGAAATGGCACGCAGAATGGGTCTTATGACAAAAGGTGACTTCAAGCCTCTATGGGTAGTAGACTTTCCTCTTTTAGAATGGGACGAAGAATCTAACCGGTTTCATGCGATGCACCATCCTTTTACCTCTCCTAAGAAACAGGATCAGGAGAAAATGATGAAAGGCGAGCACGAGACCATGAAAGGCCTAAAGGCCGATGCATATGATTTGGTTATTAATGGATCAGAGATAGGTGGAGGATCTATCAGGATTCATGATAGAGAGCTTCAGTCCAAGAATTTTGATTTGTTAGGTTTTAGTAAGGAAGAAGCAGAAGAGCAATTTGGGTTTTTATTGGGGGCATTTGAGTATGGGGCCCCACCACATGGAGGCATTGCCTTTGGATTTGATAGGTTGTGCGCTGTAATGAATGGAGAGAGTTCAATTCGTGACTTCATAGCATTCCCAAAGAACAATCAAGGCCGTGATATGATGATTGATTGTCCTGCTACCATAAGTGAAGAGCAACAGAATGAACTGAGTTTGAAATCGACATTTGTTGGTTCAAACGAATAAGACAAATCAAAAACTTCTTCTATTTTGCATCTTTTTGCCCCCATTCACGTCATAGTAGTGAAAGCAAAATTTTTATAGAAAATTCAAAAAATGAAAGAAGAAAATAAATGTACCTGTTCTTGCGAAGCATGCCTATCGGGAAAATGTGGAGATTGTTCTTGTGATAGCTGCTCTTGTAGAGCATGTAGCTGTTAAAGGAAAACCTGTCTATTTAAATGGCTGAAGTTGAAAATATCACCGCAAAGGTCTATAGTTCTCATATTGATGAATTAAAAACTTCTTTGTTAAAGGTGGAAAGAGACAATGCTCTCATAGACGATGTCTTACAAGAGGCATTTATTAAATTCTACCTGAATATAAATAGAGGAAAAACTATAATCAATTCAAAAGGGTGGATCTACCGAGTGGCCCAAAATCTACTCATTGACCATTTTAGACAAGAAAAAAAGCGAATTGATCCAATCGGTGTCCAATGTAGCGAAGAAAAAGGGGCACATGGACCGGAAGACTGCTTAAGGGGGATTATTGCGAACCTATCCCCTAAGTATAAAAATGCAATCTACCTTACTGATATTAAAGGTATTCCCCAGACGGAATCTGCTAAAAGGCTCAGGGTTTCATTATCTACATTTAAATCTCATGTGCAAAGAGGACGGAAATTAATTACTCAGGGGTACATTGAGTGTTGTGACTATTCCATCGATGAGAATGGGTTGCTCAAAAGAAAATCAAAAGATTGGAAAGAGTGTAAAGTTTGCAGTAAGAATATTTAATCATATCCCTCAAAAGGGTTGATTTCAATAATCCTCATATATTTGACTTGTCAGGGTGTAAAGAACTTGTTTGATAAACCAATCTCTGAGAATTAAGGAATCTAATTTTTAACTGTTAAATTAGAATACCTACTCTGAAGACGGGTTCCTACATCCTGATTTTACTTCTCTTTCTTTTTTTCTCCTTCTCCTCTTTGCAATGCATTTTCACGGAGCTCTATATAGGAGCTTCTACTCCTTATTATATCAAGAGCTGTAAAAAGAGCCGTTCTAAAAGAGGCGGGGTCTGCTTCATTGTTTCCTGCTATTTCATACCCTGTGCCATGATCAGGAGAAGTACGAATTACATGCAGCCCTGCTGTAAAGTTGACACCTTGACCAAAACAAAGCGATTTGAAAGGTATAAGTCCTTGATCATGATACATAGCCAGCACCCCATCATATTTGACATATTCACCACTTCCGAAAAACCCGTCAGCAGAGTGTGGTCCTGAGACCATTACTCCCTTTTCTTTAAGTGCCATGATTACGGGCTCTATATATTCTTCCTCTTCATTACCAATGGTACCATTGTCACTAGCATGTGGATTTAGGCCCATAGCAGCAACAAGAGGTTTGTCTTTACCAAAATCTTGCTTTAATGAGGTATTCATTGCAAGGATCTTTTCTTCAATGAGCTCTTTGGTTAGCATTTTGGTAACATTTTGAAGAGGAATATGTGCTGTGGCGACAGCGATTTTCAGATCATCAGACACCATAAACATAAGAGGTTCTTCATCGCCCACTTTTTTGGCAATATATTCGGTATGGCCCTTTTCAGGAAAGTCAGCCATGGCCATAGCATTTTTGTTGATTGGCCCCGTAACAAGGCCGTCTATTGTTCCATTGTGCAAGTCATTAACAGCAGCGTCTAAGCACACATATGCAAATTTGCCAGACTCTGCTGTAGCTTTGCCTAAATTGATATTTACAGTATCGTGATAAGTATTGATGACACTTATTTTTCCCTCTTGAGCTTGTTTTGGGTTAGAAACAGTTACGAATGATAATGAGCTATCTTTCAGAATGTTTTTATGATACCCAAGAACCTTCCCAGATCCATAGATAATTGGAATACAAGAATTGAGAACTCTGGGTTCAGACAATGTTTTTAGGACCACCTCAGGCCCTATTCCATTTATATCTCCTAGAGTAATGCCGATCTTATATTTTTTGCTCATATGATTAAATTATTATGGACCCTTTTCTTTTATTAACAAATTCGTGGCCGAAGATAAACATTTAGGATTTTACTACCTTCGAGTCCTTCTTGCAATCCAATAATTGAGAGCTAAAAAATCATACGGACAACACTTTTTAATCAATGAATCTCTTTGCAAAAAGATTGTAGATGTTTTTGATGAATATAATTCTATTCCAAATGTTGTAGAAATTGGTCCTGGCAAAGGAGCTATTACAAAGTATATTTTGCAAAAAGAATATAATTACAAGGCGATAGAAGCCGATAGAGACATGGTAGAGCATTTATGGGTTACATATCCTATGAAGCAAAAACAATTTTTAAATGAGGATTTTCTAAAAAATGATTTAGGCAAATTATACAATGGAGAAGAGTTTTCTATCATTGGTAATTTTCCTTACAACATTTCGTCACAGATTGTTTTTAAAATAATAGAACACAAACATCTTATTCCTCTGAGTTATGGAATGTTTCAAAAAGAAGTGGCCGATCGTATAGTTGCACCTTCAGGCAGCAAAACATATGGTATTCTAAGTGTGATATTTCAGTCTTTTTATGATTGTACAATTACTCAGAAAATCAGTCCTGGGTCATTTAATCCACCACCTAGGGTGAACTCGGCCATGGTAATGATGAAGCGAAAAGCGGATTATACTATACCATGTGATGAAAAACTGCTCCGTACTGTGGTTCGAACTGGTTTTAATCAAAGAAGAAAAATGATGAGAAACTCTTTAAAATCATTAGTGGGAGAGTCTGATATACTAAAAGAAGAAATTTTTTCTAAAAGACCGGAACAAATTACCAAGGAGGAGTTTTATGATATTACAAATAAAATAAATAGAAGTAGATGAGCTTAGAACAAAGAATAATGCCTGACTTGAAAGCAGCAATGAAATCAAAAGACCAAGCAGCATTAAGGAGTATTAGAGCTATAAAAGCAGCGTTGCTTTTGGCGAAAACAGATGGTAGTGGGCAGGAAATGGACGATCAAAAAGAAATAAAATTACTTCAAAAGTTAGTGAAACAGCGGCAAGATTCTTATGCTATATTTAGCAAGGAAGGGCGAACAGAGTTGGCGCAAACAGAAATGGAGGAAATAGATATAATTAAGAAATATCTTCCGGAACAAATGGGTGAGGGAGAATTAAAAAGTGTTATACAGGATATTATTTCTCAAACAGGGGCCAGCTCTATGAAAGATATGGGTAAAGTTATGGGGACAGCATCTTCTCAATTAGCAGGAAAAGCTGATGGAAAGACCATTTCGAATATTGTAAAACAATTATTAAGTTAGAATTTCAAAAAATTAAATCACGATCGTGAAAGAGAGAGCAAACACCCTTTCGATAAAGCCAAAATAAAAAACATCAAATGAAAAATCTACTTCTCTTCATCTTTGGAATGTTCTTATTCTTTACTAGCAATACCCAGCAGGCATTCAAGGGGTTTTTTGATTTCCAATATGATAAGGAAGGAAAAATTATCCTTGATGTTGATGAAAGCCAAATAGGACAAGAATTCATTTATATAAACGCTCTCTCGGCTGGGGTTGGGTCCAATGACATTGGGTTGGACAGAGGCCAACTAGGAAAGAGCAGAATTGTAAAGTTCATAAAAGCAGGAAACAAACTTTTACTAGTAGAGCCAAACTATAGATATAGAGCTCTAAGTGATAATGCCCTGGAACGGAAAGCAATGGAGGAAGCATTCGCACAGTCGGTTCTGGGTGGGTTTGCGATTAAAAGTAGTGCTGGAACAATTCACAAAATAGACATTTCAGAATTTATAATTAGGGATTCTCATGGAGTGGTGCGTAGATTAAAACAATCAGATCAAGGGGCCTATAAATTGGACAAAAAGAGATCCGCGATCTGGCTAGACCGAACAAAAAGCTTTCCAGAAAATTCTGAATTTGAAGCCCTAGTAACATTTGCTGGAGAAGGAAAGGGAAGGTATATTAGAAGTGTTGCCCCCGATGCAGATGCCGTTTCAGTTAGGGTGCATCATAGTTTTGTAAAGTTGCCAGATGACGAATTTCAGCCTAGAGAGTTTCATCCTTATTCTGGTTTTGGGAGTGTAAGTTTTTATGATTATGCAACCCCAATAGAGGAGCCGCTGATGAAACGTTACATCAGAAAGCACAGACTTATTAAAAAGAACCCAGGTTCAGCAATAAGCGAAGCTGTAGAGCCTATTGTATACTATATAGATCCAGGGTGCCCGGAACCCATAAAATCAGCTCTGATGCATGGTGCGGCATGGTGGGACCAAGCATATCAAGCAGCAGGTTTTGCCCCCAACACATTTCAAATCAAAGAGTTGCCAGAAGGGGCGGACATGCTAGATGTAAGATACAATGTGATCCAATGGATACATAGAAGTACAAGAGGGTGGTCGTACGGAGCGTCCGTTACTGATCCACGTACAGGTGAGATAATCAAGGGTCACGTTTCATTGGGTTCATTGCGTGTGAGACAGGATTTTCTTATTGCCCAAGGGGTTTATAGTCCTTATGGTGTGCTGGACAACCCCGATGATCAATTGAAGGAACTTGCTTTGGCGAGGCTGAGACAATTAGGAGCACACGAAGTGGGACATACATTAGGTTTAGCGCACAATTTTGCTTCTAGCGTTAATGATAGAGCATCTGTAATGGATTATCCCCATCCCGTTTTTACGCTAACCGAAGGTGGCGTTAGTGTCGCAGATTCGTATGATGACAAAATTGGAAATTGGGATAAAAAAACAATTACCTATGGTTATGCTGACTTTGATGAAGGTACGGATGAAAAAACTGAACTAGACAAATTGGTGGTAGAAACACAAAAAGAAGGGTATCTCTATATAAGCGATAGTGATAGCAGGCCTATAGGGGGAGGTCATGCCCAAGGGCATTTGTGGGATAATGGTACAGATATCGTATCTGAAATGAAGAGGCTAATGGAGCTGAGAAAAGATGCACTTTCTCGATTTGGAACAAATAGTATAAAAGAAGGAACTCCTCTTTCCGAATTGGAAAAAGTCCTTGTCCCACTATATCTAATGCATCGGTATCAGGCAGAAGGAGTGGTAAAGATGATTGGAGGAATGAACTATCATTATAAAGTAAAAGGAGACGGTTATTCTGATGACTTTAATATTGTGTCACCACAAAAACAAGGTGAAGCGGTTGATGCTTTACTTAACACTTTGGATCCGACAGAGCTTACAATTCCAAGAAATGTTTTAAACAAACTACACCCTTCAGCTATGGGGTACAGAAGGGATAGAGAGACATTTAAAGGTAGAACGAATGTTGCGTTTGATGCAATGGCTCCAGCGGAAAGTTATATTTCAGCCATTTTGAGCATGATGACACATGAAGAAAGACTTACAAGGCTGCATAGACAAAATGTCGCAATGGGTAGTCCTGTTGAATTAAATGGGTATTTGTCCATGATTGGAGTAGAAGTCTTTGATAAAGAAACCAACAATGCATATGAAACAGCTATTTCTGAATTGGTCCAGAAAACCTTTATGATTCAATTGCTAAAAGTTGCATTTGATGAAAATGTAGACACTCATGTTTCTTCAGTAGCATATGGTGTTCTTAAGGATTTAGAGTCTTCTTATCTTAACGAAATGACGACGAATAAAGCAAAAAAATATCATGCACAGTATTTGAAGAGGTTGATCAAGTCTGCAGAAATGGGGACAGCTGAAATTAAGTTGCCTAAAAACAAAACGCTTCCACCAGGATCTCCTATTGGATGTGGAGCGTTTCATTGAATAAATTGCAGCACACGATTTTTTAAAGACAAAATATGGTGATTACGATCTCGGGGGACATCGGTAGCGGAAAAAGTACAGTAGGGAGAATGCTAGTGCAGAAACTTGATTACAAATATCTCTCAACCGGGGGGATTCAAAGACAAATTGCGCGAGAAATGGGTTTGACGACATTGCAGCTTAATGTCCTTTCCGAAAAAAGCTCAGATATAGATGATCGAATTGATGCACATACAATTGCAATCAGTGAGGCCCCTGATAATTATGTTGTAGACTCAAGGTTAGCGTGGCATTTTATTCCGTCGTCATTTAAAGTATACCTCCAGTGTAGTACCGAAGAGGCGGCCAGAAGAATATCATTAGATTCATCAAGATTAGGTGAAAAGAAAGAAACAAATGTTCGCAATTTGTTAGATAAAATTCTTGACAGAAGAGCAAGTGAGAAAAGAAGGTTTCTCCAAAAGTATAATGTGGATTATACGCTTCTGCATCAATATGATCTTGTGGTCAACACGACGTCTATATCCCCTGAAACGGTAATGGACGAAGTCCTTAGACATTTTAAAGATTGGCAATTGTTTTAGACCCGTGGTGGTTTTATCCTGACAAAGCGACGTTTTGTAGAATAATCGAAACCAAACTACAAGGATAATTTAATTTTATAATCTTGATTTTATAAAAGGCAGCAATTGAATTTTTTAGAAAATATAAGAATGGCTTTAAGGTCACTCAAAGCTAATTTTTTGAGAACCTTTTTGACCTTATTAATCATTGCGGTGGGTATCACTTGTTTGGTTGGGATTCTTACTGCGATAGACTCTTTTTTGTTTTCTATGACCGATAGCTTTAATCGGCTTGGGGCTAATAGTTATAACATAAGGCCCAAAAGAGAACAAATACAAAGTAGAAACCGAGGAAGATCCGAGAAAAGGGCTGAGGTGATAAGCTTTGACCAAGCCATGACATTCAAAGAAAAATATAAATTTCCTGGCACAAGAGTGTCCATTGAAGACCCTTGTGGGAGCAATGCTGAAATACAATATGGAGAGGAGAAAACCAACCCCACCATCATCTTATACGGAATAGATGAAAACTACTTTGATGTGATGGCCTACAAAGTACAGGAGGGTAGAAACTTTACAACCACGGAAATTAATTCGGGGAGTCCCAAAGTCATAATTGGGATGGGAATTGTAAATAAAATATTTAACAAAAACCCCGAAGCGGCAATGAATAAAACGATCAGCGTAAATGCTGATAAATACAAAGTCATTGGAGTATTAGAAGAAAAGGGGTCTTCACTTAATGATAAGTCTGACGAAAGGGTTTTCATACCCCTTGGAAGGTCAGTTGCCAAATACGGATATGCCAAAAAGAATTATAGGGTAAGTGTATCTGTTGCAGATGCCACAAGAATGGATGAAGCAATAAGCGCAGCTATGATTCCTCTAAGAAATGCTAGAGGGCTCAAACCTGGTAAAGAAAACGACTTTGAAATCAGAAAGAGTGATAGTGTGATGAAGCAGCTCAAAGACATGACACGAAATATTCGGTTAGGAACGATTGCGATCGCGATGATGACTTTATTAGGTGCGGCTATTGGGCTTATGAATATAATGTTAGTCTCAGTGACAGAGAGGACAAAGGAAATTGGAGTCTGTAAAGCAATTGGGGCTAAACGAAAAAACATTTTAACGCAATTCCTGACTGAAGCTGTAGTTATATGTCAGGCAGGAGGATTGGTAGGTATTTTCTTTGGAATAATTCTTGGAAATGGAGTAAGTATGTGGATGGAAAGTCCTTTTGTCATTCCATGGAACTGGATAATTCTTGCAGTTTTTGTTTGCCTTGTTGTGGGTATTATTTCTGGGCTTTATCCAGCCTTAAAAGCGTCTAAATTGGACCCAATAGAGTCGCTGAGATATGAATAGGGTTATTTATTCTTCCTCTGAACTGCTGTAAGAGATATAATGCTGATGTATAAGCTTTTTATAATCTCGAAGCTGATTTTGAGAATACTCTAAGGTCTTGAAGTCATTTTTAAAAAAGAAATGCCACGCAACCCCACATATTAGAAAAGCGACCAACAACCCTATAATGATATTGTCGAAAGGAGTGCTTTTTATGATTATTTCATAAAGGAAATAGGTTAAAAATGGGAAGAAAAGGATATAAAAAGCATAAAGTAGATCTAGTTTAATCTTTTGTTGGCCTGAAAGGGACAAAAGATAATTTACTTTCATTTCTAAAAATTTAAGTGGTTTCGGGTTGTCATCTTCATGGAGGCCTGGTGATGTCAATTGAAGGTCTGGGCTGTCATCTTTGATTAGGTTGTAGTAAACAAAAAAGAACACGAATAAACCAACAGCAGGAATGAGCCTCCAGGTTAATCCAAACTGTATATTGATGTAGATTAAAGTTATCAGCAGAGGAAAAGCTAGAATCAAAATCAAAGTCAACTCTTTATCACTAGAGTTTTCTTCTCTAGAGTGAGATATACGATTGTCTACATTTTCTTTAATACTCCTGAGCACGATACTTTCGTTCAGTAGCTCTTTGGTAGCTTTGACCATATTCATATGTTGGTCGTAGTTGCCTTTATTAAATGATAGCTCCATTCTTTAGTCATCATTACCGATATGGTGTGATAGACAAGAATAGTACCAAAATCAAGAATTAAGTCATTGATTATGACAGGTTTATGAAACAGATAGACCTTGGGCCAAAATTGCTACTTCATTATTAATCACTTCAATGAAACCCTTTTGTATTCTAAAAGTGTGTGTATTTCCAGTAGAATCAATAATTCTAACATCTCCCATTTCTAAAGAAGATACTATTGCTGCATGACCATTAAGAACCTCAAATTGTCCTGTTGTTCCAGGTACTTTGACTGATTTAATATCTCCGCTATAAACTTCTTTTCCAGGAGTGAGAATGACTAACTGCATTTTTCTATCATTTTTATAACACCAACTTAAGCAGCATCTGCGATCATCTTTTTACCCTTGGCAATTGCTTCTTCTATATTTCCTACAAGATTAAATGCAGCTTCTGGATACTCGTCTACTTCACCATCTAGAATCATGTTGAATCCTTTGATCGTTTCATCTATTGGAACTAAAACTCCAGGGGTACCAGTAAATTGCTCTGCTACATGAAAAGGTTGCGATAAAAATCTCTGTACCCTTCTTGCTCTATGTACGACTTGCTTGTCTTCATCAGAAAGCTCTTCCATACCAAGAATGGCAATAATATCTTGAAGTTCTTTGTATCTCTGAAGGATATTGATCACCTTAAATGTAGTGTTGTAGTGCTCGTCTCCAATAATAGCAGGATCCAAAATTCTAGATGTGCTATCTAGAGGGTCAATAGCTGGGTAAATACCCTCGGAAGCCAATTTTCTACTCAGTACTGTTGTAGCATCTAAGTGAGCGAAAGTAGTCGCTGGAGCCGGATCGGTAAGGTCATCAGCGGGCACATATACAGCTTGTACAGAGGTGATAGATCCTCTTTTCGTTGAAGTAATACGCTCTTGCATCTGGCCCATTTCGGTGGCAAGTGTAGGCTGGTATCCTACAGCAGAGGGCATACGACCTAGCAAAGCTGATACTTCAGAACCAGCTTGAGTAAATCGGAATATATTGTCAATGAAGAATAGAATGTCTCTTCCTCCATTAGGGTCGCTCAGGTCACCATCTCTATAATATTCTGCAACCGTAAGTCCAGAAAGTGCTACCCTAGCTCTCGCTCCAGGAGGCTCATTCATTTGACCGAAGACTAGAGTTGCTTTTGAATCAGCTAATTCTTTTTTATCTACTTTGCTCAAATCCCATCCACCTTCTTCCATGCTCTGTTTGAACTCTTCACCATACTTAATCACGTTAGACTCTAACATCTCTCTCAAAAGATCATTTCCTTCTCTTGTTCTTTCTCCTACACCAGCAAAAACAGAAATTCCTTCATAGGCTTTAGCAATATTGTTAATCAACTCCATGATTAGTACAGTCTTCCCTACACCAGCACCACCAAAGAGCCCAATTTTTCCTCCTTTAGCATAAGGTTCGATTAGATCAATTACTTTGATACCTGTAAAAAGCACTTCAGATTCAGTAGAAAGGTCTTCATATCTAGGGGGCTTTCTGTGAATTGGGTAAGCATTTTCATCTATGGCTACATCTCCAATACCATCAATCGGCGCTCCTACCACATTAAAAAGCCTCCCTTTTATCTCTTCTCCAATCGGCATAGCGATTGGCTTGCCCATATCAATTACTTCCATTCCTCTAGTGAGGCCTTCAGTAGCTTCCATTGAGATTGCTCGGATACTGTCTTCACCCAAGTGCTTTTGACATTCTAGCACCAATACGTCTCCATTTTCTCTTTTGACGGTAAGAGCATTTAATATTTCAGGTAAAACTGCATTTTCATCTTGAAAGCTTACATCTACGACCGGGCCGATGATTTGCTTGATATATCCTACGTTTGCCATATACGATTTTTCTTAAAATTGGCGCAAAGATAGGTAAATGCTTATATCTTTTGCTAGGTTAAAAACCAAAGAAATGCAAAGAATTTATATTTTGAAAAACATCTAAAATTAGCAACAATTGCGCAGAAAACACGACACAATCGCAAGAATGTTTGGGGTTTTATGCTTCGTTCATTTTTAATGATAATTCGTTGATGTTTTGCCCAACAAAAATTTGAATTTTCTCGGCATTCAGAAGTTCTAGCATTGCTAAAAAAGTAATGATGGCGTGGTAGACGTCTTCCAGTTTTTCAAAAACATCTTCAAAGCTTACTTGTGCTTTGGAAGACAATACTTTTGTTATATATTCTTCCTGGTCTTCTACACTATAGGGATAGTCTATTATAGTGTGTTGTAACTTCCTGTTTCTCTTTTCTTGTTTGGCTAATACTTGTTGAAACTTTTGTAAAAGTTTAAAAAGGTTCAAAGTTTCTAATTCGCTATCTATCATAGCAGATTGAGCAATGATAGATAGCTCTCTTTTGATATTACCTCTTTCTACAATCAATGACCTTTCCTGTTCTTTAAATTTGAAATCATCAAGTGTAGATTTGAATCTTTTATATTCTAAAAGTTTTTGAGCTATTTCTAAACGAGGGTCTATTTCATTACCATCTTCATCTAGTTCTTTTCTAGGTAAAAGCATTTTTGCCTTGATTCTCATCAATGTGGCAGCGACTAAAATAAATTCACTCGCAATATCAATATTCAGTTTTTCAAGCTGTCTGATATAATCTAAAAAATCTTTAGTGATTCGGGAGATAGGGATATCATGGATATCTAACTCATCACGCTCAATAAAAAACAGCAACAAATCAAAAGGCCCCTCAAACTGAGGAATCTTGATAGTATAGTGATCATTTTGCTGTGGCATGGCGCCAAATGTAGATATATTGCTGTATAAAATAAATAAGACATAGCTATAGTGAGAAAACTCTTTTTAATACCTACACCGATTTCAACCGATCTATCGAGTATTCCTCCTCAGGTTTTAGAAATTGTGAAAACTAATAATGTTTTCATCTGTGAAAGAGTGAGAACGACTAGGAGGTTCATTAGATCAATCATTAAGGACTTTAATATAGACTCATCTCTGTTTATTGAATTAGACAAAAGACGGAGTATTCGGGACCATAGAGAGGTCATGGATATTCTTAAAAAAGGTATGGACGTTTGTTTTATGTCAGAAGCCGGAAGTCCGTGCATCGCTGACCCGGGATCAGAACTTGTGAATCTTGCTAGACAATTTAATTATCAGATTCTCTCTCAGAGCGGCCCATCATCGATTATTTTGGCTTTAATGGCATCAGGAATGAATGGCCAAAAATTTACATTTAGAGGATATTTGCCGGTAAAAAAGGATTTGTTGAAAAAGGAACTCAAACAAATAGAAAAGGCCATTCTTCAAACTGGATATACCCAAATTTTTATCGAGACCCCATATAGAAACCTTCAAATGTTTGATCAAATAACTGACGCTGTCAATGCTTCTGTACGACTTCATATAGCCCTTCATATACACTCAAAAGAGGAGTATTTAGAAACCAAGAATATTCATGATTGGAAAAAGGATCAGGCTGTCAAAAACAAGCTGTCGGAAAAAGCGCCCTGTATTTTTATTCTGGGGAGATAGATAAGGAGGCCTGGTTTCGAGAAATGAAAAAAGGGCATCCAGTTACCTGAAATGCCCCTACTTTAAACACCCTTAAATTGTAGAATAAAGAGATGCAACTTTTGATTCTAAAGCTGCGATTTATTCTTTAAAGTTAGTTATGAATAGATACTAACTCAAGTTGACTACCATTTTGATGTTCACTAGCAGCACCTAGTCCTTCAAGTAATTTTTGACCTTTAAAACTAGATTGCATTTTTTGCCATCCTTCAGTATTATCTGCACCCTCTACACCAATATTAAAGAACATGTGAGTGATATCACCATAGGCGTTTTCAGTTCTCTCATAAATTCTTGAAAGCGCCCACCATCTGTGATTTCCTTTAAGAATTTCTTTTTCAATTAAAGGTTTATAAACTTCTGATTCATAGGATTCAAAATCATCTGATTTTGAAATTGTACCAAGAATACTCATTTTATCGCCTGGCTTAAGATCACCACCTGACCAAATAGTTTGATCAACACCTACTAGATGGTAATTTCTTCTTTCATTACTTTCTGAACCAACTGAATTCAAATATCTTGTAACAGCACGTTTAGACATTTTACCCTTATGAGCCTCAATTGCAAGATCTAACCATGCGTCTGATTCCCAACTAGCATTGTAAGCATCTAATTGTTCCTTGCTTGAGAGTCCAGTAATTATAAAGAAATCAGCAACACTTTCTCCATCATCATTAGTTTGAACAACTTTAAATACTGCTTGTAAGTCTTGAATACCTCTTTCAATTGCTAAATCATGAACTGGTCCAAAAAACTCTTCAAGTTGAAGATATTGATCTTCCATTCCATC
>DKPS01000024.1 GCA_002471345.1 Saprospiraceae bacterium UBA7328 | reverse complement strand
GTAGTCATGATAGATTACATTTCCATTGTCAACATCAAGTTGAGCATTTACTGCAGGAAATTTGTTTAAGGATAAGGCTACGGCTTTACTGAAGAAAGACATAAACCCGATGCCTACTCCATATTTCTTATAAAATGGGTCTCTATATTTCTTTCTTATTGCCAAAATAGGTTCCATGTTTACTTCGTTAAACGTGGTTAGCATAGCTGTTGAATTCTTGGCAAATACTAATCGTTCGGAAATAGTTTTACGTAAACGCGACATTCTTTCTGATCGCTCTTCTCTTGAAAAAGATTTACCTGATCCTAATAAAGCAGCAGCACCTTGTTGGATGGTTGCTGTTCCGTTTTCTATAGCTTTTATGACATCTGCTTTCGTAATCCTTCCACTAGGGCCTGAACCGATAATATTCCCCGTATTTAAATTATGTTCAGCGGCTATCTTCGCAGCAGCAGGAGATGTATGACCAGATGCATGACTTGGTGTCGCTGACTCCGTCACTGAGACTTTCTTCTCTTCTTTTGAAGCCTTTGGTACAGCTTCTTCTTTTTCTTTGGCAGGAGGAGCTTCTTTCTCGCTTGCTGGCGCTTGAACAGAAGTATCAATTTTGCAGATAAGTGCACCAATTGCTAGATCTTCTCCTTCTTCAGCTTCAAACTTAACTTGTCCACTTTGAACAGCAAATAGTTCTTGAGAGGCTTTGTCAGTTTCCATTTCAACAATAGCTTGATCAATTTCAACATAATCACCATCTTCAACTAACCATTGAGCAAGGGTGACTTCAGTTATTGATTCTGCTAAGTTAGGCACGTGCATTTCGATAATTTTTGACATAGTGTTTAGTTTATCCGTTAAAGGCTTTATTGAGTATTTCTTCTTGTTCTTTGAGGTGTTGTTTCTTGTATCCAGTAGCTGTAGAAGCACTTATTTTTCTCGCTACGCATTCAATAGTTCTTGTCTTGTAGAATCTATTAAGCATATATTGCCATGCGCCCATATTCTTGGGTTCTTCTTGGACCCAAACTACATCAGCTTGCTTATACTTATTAAAAATACGATCTAAAAACATGTCATTAATCGGGTACAATTGCTCTAATCGAACGATAGCAATGTCATCTCTATTTTCATTTTCCTTTTTTTCAATCAAATCAAAGGCTACTTTTCCCGAACAGAGTAATAGTCGTTTGACCTTACTAGCATCTTTAACTAAAGAATCATCTATGATTTCCTTAAATGTTCCTTTGAACAAATCTTCAATAGGTGAGGAGGTCCTAGGATGTCGCAGTAAAGATTTTGGCGACATGTTAATTAAAGGTTTTCTGAAATCCCATTTTTGTTGTCTTCGAATACCATGAAACAAATTGGCACTATCCGTAATATTTGTAATGATCATGTTGTCTTCTGCTGCCATTTGAAGAAAACGTTCTAAACGAGCGCTAGAATGTTCTGGTCCTTGTCCTTCATATCCATGGGGGAGAAGCATCACTAAACCACTACATTTGCTCCATTTACTCTCACCTGAGGCAATAAATTGATCAATAATACATTGTGCGGTATTTGAAAAATCGCCGAATTGAGCTTCCCAAATGACTAAAGAGTCTGGACTCGCTAATGAGTATCCATATTCAAAACCAAGTACAGCATATTCAGAGAGGTGTGAATTGTAAATTCTAAACTCACCTTGATTCTTATTAAGCAGGCCTAGTCGATTAAATTCTTCACCAGTTTTTTCATCAGAAATAACTGCATGACGATGAGAGAATGTACCTCTTTTTACATCTTGTCCACTCATTCGCACATCATTTCCTTCTTGCAGGATAGATCCATAGGCTAATAGTTCTGCAGCAGCCCAATCAACGGATTTTTCATCTTGCATAATCCGCCTTCTGTTGTCCAGATATTTTGCCACTTTTCGCAAGGGGGTGAAATTGTCAGGCGTGGTAATTAAAGCCTTTATTATTTTAGTTGCTTTTGTTTTAGTGATGGATGTTTTTGGTGAAATGTGAAAATCTTCAGCAGTTGAAGCTCTAAGTTTTTTCCATGCCAACTCTGGTGGTTGTGGTTTGTAAACGACAGTGTTTTCTTTCACACGATCTAAACGATCTTGTAACTCTGCCCAAAACTCTTTATCCATTTTTTTAGCCAATTCTTTCCCTATATCTCCTTGTTCGGCTAGCTTGGCTGAATAAATGTCTCTCGTGTTTTTGTGTTTACTGATTTTCGCGTATAAACGCGGCTGCGTATACTTCGGATCATCACTTTCATTATGTCCATGCTTTCTATAGCAAACCATATCAATGAAAATATCTTTCTTAAATAGTTGTCTATATTCTGCAGCGAGTTCAGCTACAAAAATCACCGCTTCAACATCATCTCCATTGACTTGAATAATAGGTGCTTCAATAGTTTTAGCGATACTATCACAATAATCAGAGGAACGAGCATCATCAAAATCTGTAGTAAAGCCAATTTGATTATTAAT
The DNA here is from genome assembly GCA_002471345.1 of Saprospiraceae bacterium UBA7328. Lineage (GTDB taxonomy): Bacteria > Bacteroidota > Bacteroidia > Chitinophagales > Saprospiraceae > UBA7328. The sequence goes on along the minus strand of DKPS01000024.1, from coordinate 2,105 downwards.
TACATAGTGAATTGTTCCACCTGTTAGATATCCGTGCAACTTACTCATTTGCAAGGTTTCGTAAACGACCCCTTGCCCGGCAATAGCAGCATCTCCATGTATAATTATGGGTAGGATGCGTTTGTACTCTGAATTATATATGATATCTGCTTTTGCTCGAGTAAATCCTTCAAGTACAGGGTATACCGCTTCTAAATGAGAAGGGTTTGGCATAAGTTCAAGATGCACTTCTTTTCCATTCTTTGCCACATGAGTAGATCGAAAACCAAGGTGGTACTTAACATCACCATCTCCCATGGTTTTTAAGGGCTCGTTTCCTTCAAATTCATTAAAAATTTCTTCGTATGTTTTACCTAATATATTCGTAAGAACATTCAATCTCCCACGATGGGCCATCCCAATAACAACCTCGTCTACTGGGGTTTCAGCGCGTGCAGCGGTTTCAATTATGGACAACAAAGCAGGTATAGTGGTTTCGCCTCCTTCTAAGGAGAATCGCTTTTCGCCAATATATTTTTTACCCAAAAACTGTTCAAAAACTACGGCGTGATTAAGTTCCCTCAAGATGGACTCTTTCTTCGCAATATCAAATTGTTTGAAGTTCGGGTTGTTTTCAATTTTATTTCGCAGCCATTTTAACTCCTCTTCATCTCTTACATAATTATATTGCCACCCAATCGTAGAACAATACCCCTGCTTTAAATGGGTAATTATATTTTCTAAACTTGTTTTTCCTAAACCAGCAATTTCTCCTGCAAAAAATTCCTTTTTGAGGTCTTTTTCCGTCAAGCCGAAGAAAGCAATATCTAAATTGGCTTTTCTGTCTTTTCTAGTACGAATCGGATTGGTATCTGCCAATAAATGTCCCTGGTTTCTATAAGCTTCTATAAGTTGAAACACTTTAAATTCATCTAAGGACAATCCTACTCCAGAGGAGGGTGCATTTTGGGTATAGTTTTGTTGAGCAAAATCAAAACCTTCAAAGAATTTTTTATACTCTGGATCAACTGAGTTTTCATCATCCTTGTAGGAGGCATAAAGAGTTTCAATATACTCTGGATGGGCGTTACTTAAATAAGAGAATTTACTCATGCTGGATGTTTAAACAATTATGCTTGTAAATATCATATTTTTTCCAATAATATCGTTGTAAAAACAATCTTTATTGGGAATTAGTTTGCTAAGGTGTTAATTGGGTTTTGATATACTCCGTGAGATAAAAAAAACAAGAATTATTTACTTTGATTTGAGCAGAATTAGTTTTACCTTTGCATTCCGTTTCTAAAATTAAATAAACAGATGGCACATACTAAATCAGCTAAGAAAAGAATCAGACAGAATGCTACTCGTAGGTTGGCAAACAGATATTATGCTAAAACTATGCGAAATGCAGTTAGGAAGATAAGAGCAACTAAGGAAAAGAAATCTGCAGTGAAGGACCTCCCTGTTGTAGTTTCTCTAATTGATAAAATTGCTAAAAGAAAGCAAATTCACAAGAATAACGCTTCTAACTTGAAATCGAAACTTACCAAAATGGTAAATAGTCTATAAAGATTTTTAAAATCTAACAAATAAGCCATTCATTAACTTGAGTGGCTTTTTTGTTTTAAACCCTGGCCTAGTCTATAATAAAGTAATCTGGTAAATCTGCTTTTGAGATATCTCCGGGCAAACTAGTTCTTAGTCAAGGCCTGGAACTTACGAAATAGAAACAAGCCCAAAAAGAATTGAAAGCAGAAGTATTTTGAGATTTATCAAACTAGAATCCCTTTAATATATCGACAAATCGCCAAACATCTTCAAAACTGTTGTAAAGTGGTACGGGTGCAATCCGGATAACATTTGGTTCTCTCCAATCGGCTATGACGCCATTTTTTTGTAAGTGATCAAACAATTCTTTTCCGTCATCTCCGGTGAGCAAGGATAATTGGCAACCTCGTTCATCTTTGTTTTTCGGGGTGATTAATTTAAATCCAAATGGATTATTTAGAAGAAGAAATTCTAGATATGCAGTCAGCTTTATACTTTTCTCTCTAAGTTTATGCATGCCAGCCTCATCAAAAATTTCTAAACTCGCCCAGTGTGCTGCCATAGGTAGAATCTGT
>DKPS01000247.1 GCA_002471345.1 Saprospiraceae bacterium UBA7328 | reverse complement strand
ACACCTAATTTGTCAACAATAATTTTTTTAATTTTTTCAGCAATTTCTGCCATAGTCTAAATTTTTAAAATTGGTCGTAAAAGTAAGATTATTATTAATTAATAAAACCTCTTTGCAAAATTTATTGAACCATGTAAGCATGCTTGGCATGACCTCATTGTCCATTCTTTCTACACAATTATCATTTGTGTAATGTAATATTCTACCAATAAGTTTCCGAGGAGTAACTTTTCTATATTCGACTCAGAAACTAACCTTTTAGTATGCGCATAAATGACAAGCAAAATACCAAAATTGTAGCTACGGTTGGCCCGGCATCCAGCAGTCCAGCCAAACTTAGAGAGCTAGTGGTAGCAGGTGTGGATATCTTCAGATTGAATTTTTCTCATGGTAAACATGAAGACCATGAAAAAGTGATCAAACGGATAACAGAAATTAATGAGGAATACAACATTAACATAGGCATATTAGCAGATCTTCAAGGCCCCAAACTCCGTATAGGAGTAATGAAAGATGAACCAGTAATCTTAGAAAAAGATGACATCATTGAGTTTACAAACGAAAAAATAGAGGGGACAAAGGAACGAGCATACATGAGCTACCCTCTATTTGCTAAAGATGTAGAAGTAGGAGAAAAGGTGTTAGTGGATGACGGGAAATTGGTATTTGAAGTAGTGGATACAGATAATGATAAAACTGTTAAATTAAAAACGCTTTTTGGAGGCCCACTTTCTTCTAATAAAGGAGTGAATCTGCCAGATACGAATGTCTCACTACCTGCTCTGACTAAAAAAGACAGAATTGACCTTGATTTTATTCTCCAATTTCAAGTGAATTGGATAGCTCTATCTTTTGTGCGTACAGCAGCTGAGGTAAAAGAGCTACAACAAATTATTGAAGAAAGGGGACACAGTGCTAAAGTCATTTCAAAAATAGAAAAACCAGAAGCTGTAAAAAATATCAAGTCTATCATTAAAGCTTCCAATGCTATTATGATTGCAAGGGGTGATCTGGGTGTTGAGGTTCCAATTGAAAAAGTACCTGTTATTCAAAAACAAATTATAAGAAGATGCATTCAACGATCTAGACCAGTAATAGTCGCAACCCAAATGATGGAAAGCATGATCACTAATCCATCCCCAACAAGAGCTGAAGCGACTGATGTAGCAAATGCAGTTTTGGATGGTACTGACGCAGTAATGCTAAGCGGTGAAACCTCTGTAGGAAGACATCCAGCTCAAGTAGTGCAGGCAATGAATAGAATCATACATGAAGCAGAAACTGCTTATCAAATACAAGAAAAAAGACCAAAACCTAGTACGAATTCAACGACCTTTCTATCCGACGTGATATGCTTTAATGCAGCAAAAACTGCAGAAGATATAAATGCAAAAGCTATTGCAGGACTTACAGTTTCGGGATATACTGCATTTAAAGTATCGTCTTATCGGCCTTCTTCAAAGATTTTTGTCTTTTCCGATAAGAAATATATTTTAGGAACCTTGAACTTACTATGGGGAGTAAGGGGTATTTACTATAATAAATTCTCCTCTACTGATGAAACCATTGATGACATTATAGAAATCCTAAAACAAAGAGGTCATTTAGAAACAAATGATGTGATCGTAAATGTAGCCTCAATGCCTATTGAGAAAAAATTCAGGACAAACATGCTAAAGATCACCGTAGTGGAATAGTCCAGTTTTTTTTGAACACTTTAATTGTTCTTTATAAGTCTAATAGACAAAGAATGCTTTTCTATTCTAAGAGAACTGACTTTATCAGAATCAAACCATACACTAAATATGAATCTTGAGTGAATAGAGGTACAATGCGCCTCTACCTTGTCTCGTTCATTTAATTGATTATCCATTTGAATCTAATGAAAAATCTATTATTGGCATTCTTCCTTTTTAGTATAGGAACCCTTGTCGCCCAAGTAGGTGAACGGTATTCTGAGGCCGATATAAACATACAAGCACAAATAGTAAAAGCTACTCAGAAAAAACTCCTTAGAAAATATGATGATGCTATTAAAATATATGAAGGCATTCTAGAACAAAACAGACACAATACTGTAGTACTATTTGATCTATCTCGAATTTATCTATCACAAAATGATGAAGACAAGGCTATAGAATTTGGAGAAAAAGCATTAAAAAAAGAACCTCAAAATGCATGGTATAAAGAGTCTCTTGCAGAAATAAAAATGCAATTCAAACACTTTTTGGAAGCAGGCAAAATGTATCAAGATTTAGCTTTTAATCAAAAAACAAACCAAGACTTGTACTTCAAGGCTATTGAAGCATATCGACTCGCCGATAATAGAAAAGCAACTTTAGCGGTTTTTGAGAAAATGGAAGATGCTCTTGGCGTCAGTTCCTTTACATCTCAACAGATTATAGGAATTCATCTAAATGAAGAGAATTATGAAAAGGCATTAGCTAAAGCTGCTCAACTAATTAATATATATCCTTATGATCCTGAGTATCTCGAACTCAATGCTGAATTAGAGGCAGATTTTGGATCCACTCAAAAGGCAAAGAGGTTATTTCAAGAACTTCTAAGTGTAGATCCCGAAAATAGTAAGGCATTGGTCTATTTGGCCAAAAAAGAAGGAAACAACGATGACCTCGGAAGTATTGGGGTTATTGTGAGTAATCCAAATGTGGATATAGATTCTAAAGTTAAAGCTCTAATTCCTTATGCAGAGATAATTACTGAAGACTATCCAAATAAAACAACGATACTTTCATTCGCTAAAGATATTGTGGATCATCATCCAGAAGAGGCAAAGGCTTACGCCTTATATGGAGATATACTTAATAATAGCGGTGACCTTGAAAATGCAGAAAAGCAATATTCATCTGCTTTAAAACTTGACAAATCTGTATATGTCATTTGGGAGCAGCTCATGTTTATTCAGTATGAGCAGGGGCATTATGATGAGCTAAATAAAACAAGTAGCAACGCTCTGGATTTTTATCCTAACCAAGCGGCCCCATATGTTTTTCAAGGATTGACCAATGTCAATATGGATGAATATGATATTGGGAAAGAAATGTTGTCTGAAGCTCTGCTCATAGGCACAAAAAGTCCGTTTATCAATTCAATTATTGATACATTATCTAAAACACTTGAAGCTCATGAAGAAGGAGATGAGATAAAAGTATTGACAAAAGAGGACCTTTTTATGAGAGGAATTCAAATTGGAGATCCTTCCATTATCAAGACCACCTCTAATGGAAAATATATGGTAAGGGTGAAGAAAGGATCACAGTGAAGTTCACTTTTAACAATACATTATTTCAATTAATTTTTCTTCTCATTTTGGCTCTTTTGTTTTCATGCAAAACGTCTAAACCCATAACAACTGAATTACAAAGCCCTAAAAATGACCTGTACAAAAGATTAAAAGATGCGTCTATAGATTATCATTGGTATTCTGCAAAAGCAAAGGTGAGATTAGAATCATCTGACCTTAATGGCGGTGGAAGAATGAATATTAGAATGGTGAATGATAGCATCATTTGGTTCAATTTCAAGAAAATATCAATAGAGGGAGCTCGTGGAATAATTGAGCCAAATAATTACACAATTCTGTATAGAACTGAAAAAAAATACGAAAAAGGACTATTTGAAAACTTGTTTAACAAAAGTACTATACCACTTTCTTTTATTGAATTACAATCATTCATTGCAGGAAATGTGCCTCTACCTTTCGAATCAACAATAAATTATGTCTCTCAAGACGAATTTCACTTGATAGAAGGAAGAAATGAAACTTACCATCTCGTTTATACATTTGATAAAGAATTAAACCTAATTGAATATGTAATGACCGTTGATCAAAACCGTAAATTGGTCGTCCAGATAAAAAAACTCGATAAGGAATTAGGTATATATGGAAATAGAAAACTTACCTATTATCAAAATCATTTAAAATCAGGAATTCTTGAAGTGGACCTTTCAAATATCGAAATTGATATTCCAAAAAAGTTGCCTTTTTCTATTCCTGGCCACTATACTCAGTATTGACCTTTGTATATGTCAAAACGCCCTTAGCACCCATTCAACTATTGTAGCAGATAGAAAAGGCCTAGAAAGTGATCTAGATATTACTAAAGCTGCAATACATAATCTTAGTGGTCAAGATAAATTAGAAGAGTACGATTTGCTTAAACTTTATATATATCAATCCCAGAAATTGAATGACTTGCTTAATGAAGAAAATAATATTTTAAAATCGGACCTTGATTCAAATAGGGTGTTAGTTGATATTATTTCAAAAACTCTAATCCATAAAGAAAAACAACATGCTGAAGTTTTAAAATTGATGTTTAGACAAAAACTAATACGAAATGATTGGCTAATGCTGTTTTCGTCAGAATCCTTTCATAAAGCATGGTTGAAATACAAATATGTTCAACAACTTCAAAATTTTTCCACTAAAGAAAAAGAACAATATCAGAATCTGAAAAAACTACATCAAGACATTCAACAGAAAATCAACGAACAACTCATTAATATAAAACATAATAAAAACAACTTAGAACTTCTTCTTCTCAACCTTAAAGAAGAAGAGGGTAAACTCTCTGTTCTAATAAAAAATCTTAGGCAACAAAAGAAAACGACGGAGCAAAAACTAAGAAGAAAAGAGCTCAATAAAAAGAACACTTCTCAAAAGATCCAAAATGAAAGAAAAAGACAATTTTCACTTAACTCGGTTGATTCAGACAAAGTTGTAGATGATGAAGCTCTTAAAAACCTATCCTTTTCATCTAAAAAACAAAACCTTCCTTGGCCAGTAGAATACGGCTTTGTAATAGAGCAGTTTGGGAAAAAGCCTCATGCTATTGTTCCGAATGTATGGATAGAAAATAATGGCATTGGCATAATGACACAACCAGGAGAAAATGTGAAGGCTATACACAAGGGAATAGTGAAAGAAACACCTGTAATTAACAATGAAGGGCAAATGATAATCTTGGAGCATGGTGACTATCTCACATCATACTTTACTTTAGCAACTATATTTGTAAGCAAAGGAGATCAAGTAAGTGAGGGACAAGTCATAGGTACTATTTCAAAATCTAGAACAAAACCATCCTTACTTCATTTTGAAATCTGGAAAGGATATGAAAAACTTAACCCTGAAAACTGGTTAGAGAAAAAAAGAAACACTTATGGCAGATGATTGGAAAGTAGGAAAAAAAGGCAAAAAAGGACTTAAGAAAAAAGATGAGAAGGCCGTCTTAGTAGGAATTGTCAGGCAAGATCAGACATTAGAACAAATAGAAGAGTATCTAGATGAGCTAGAGTTTTTGGCCCTAACCGCTGGGGCAAATACAATAAAAAGATATATCCAGAAAATGAGCGGAGGACCAAGTTCTAAGACATTTATAGGTCAAGGAAAAGCAGATGAAATAGAGGATTTTATAAAAGAGAATGATATTGATATGGTCATATTTGATGATGACCTCACAGGAAAACAAACGAATATTCTTGAAAAGCAATTTGAAAGAAAAATCATTGATCGCAGTACTTTAATCCTTGATATTTTTGCAAATAGAGCGCAAACTGCACAAGCAAAAACTCAAGTAGAGTTAGCCCAACTAAAATATCTATTGCCAAGATTAAGAGGGCTATGGACGCACCTTGAAAGACAGCGAGGTGGAATTGGGATGAGAGGACCAGGAGAACAAGAGATAGAAACAGATAGGCGAATTGTAAGAGACAAAATCAGTCTACTTCGTAAAAAATTGGACAAAATCGACCTCCAAAGCCAAACGCAGAGAAAGAATAGAGGTGAGTTAATTAGGGTAGCATTGGTAGGATATACCAACGCAGGAAAATCAACACTGATGAATACTCTGAGTAAGTCTCAAGTTTTTGCAGAGAATAAACTTTTTGCCACTTTAGATACTACCGTACGTAAAGTAGTCTTCGAGAATATGCCATTTCTACTTTCGGATACTGTTGGATTCATCAGGAAACTACCGCACCATCTAATTGAAAGCTTTAAATCCACTTTAGATGAAGTGAGAGAAAGTGATATACTTCTTCATGTCGTTGATATTTCACATCACCAATATGAAGATCATATAAATACTGTGATGCAGACCTTAAAAGATCTAGAAGCTCATGATAAGCCCACCATACTAGTATTAAATAAAGTAGATTTATTTGAAAAAAGACAATTTGACGAATTGCTTGAAGAAGAAATAAAAACGGACTTAAGGGGAGAAATGAAAGAAAAGCTGATGAATCAGTATGACTGTGAAGTTATTATGATTTCAGCTTTGAAAAAAGAGAATATGGAAGCTTTTAGAGCTTTGGTAAAAGAAAAAATAATAGCAGCCTATCAAAAAAGGTATCCTTATCGAACTATGCAGTATTATTAGATGCCAATTTCACAAAATGGCTTTTAATGCTTTTTCTAAGTGCTTCATATTTTCTGATGACATAGAATGAAGTGGAAGTCTAACCTCATTACTACAAAATCCAAGAATCTGCATTGCAGATTTTATACCCACAGGATTACCTTCAATATATAACCACTTATGTAGGTCATAAATGTGATTATTAATTCTTCTCGACTCCACATAGTCCTCTGACAAAGCGGCTTTTATCAATTTTGAGAACTCAGAGGGTAATGCATTCCCAATAACGGATATTACTCCTTCTCCACCTACTGAAATCATTGGTATCACAATCTCATCATCACCTGAGACGACAAAAAAGTGGTCAGGTTTATTCTTGACTATTCTAGTTGTTTGTATTAGATCACCCGTGGCTTCTTTGATACCAATAAATTTTTCACTAGCATTCGCCAATCTCACTGTTGTATTCCAAGTGATATTAGATTGAGTTCTTCCTGGCACATTATATATAATAATAGGTACAGGAGATACCTCTTCCATTGCCATATAGTGCATAAAGATTCCCTCTTGAGTCGGTTTTACATATCCGGGACTAGAAGAAAGAATCGCATCGATTCCATCAAAATTGTATTCACTTATTCTTTTTGAAAGCTCTCTTGTATTGTTACCAGTAAAGTTTCCAGCAACAATTGGAAGCCTCTTTCTATTCACTCCTATAGTGAAATCTAAGATTTCTTTAGCCTCATGATTGTTCAAAGTAGCCGTTTCACCTGTAGACCCAAGCATCACTAAATAATCTGCACCACCTGCAATGACGTGATTAATTATTTTTTCTAAGCCATCAAAATCAACATTTCCATTTTTGAAAGGCGTAATCAGAGCCACACCTGTACCGATGAATCTTCTATCTCCCACTATGAAAATTTAAATTTTTAGAACTATTTAGTTTTGAATCGGCCCATACTATTGTATTTCTTCAACCGAGTATCTATTCGTTTTTTAACAGTTACCTCGGAAAGTTCAGCAATGTCTTTCTTGATTTGCTTTTTCAGAAGTTTGGCCATTTTTTCGGGGTTCGAATGTGCACCGCCATTTGGTTCAGAGATAACTCCATCTATTAATCCAAAACCCAACATATCTTCAGATGTCAATTTTAATTGCTCTGCAGCTTCAGCTTTATGATCCCAATTTCTCCATAATATAGATGAGCATGACTCAGGAGAAATCACTGAATACCAGGTAAATTCTAACATATAAACCCTATCACCTAGACCTATTCCAATAGCTCCTCCAGAAGCACCTTCTCCTATGATATAACATATGATAGGCACTTTAAGCTGTGCCATTTCTACGAGGTTTCTAGCAATTGCCTCAGCTTGTCCTCTTTCTTCAGCTTCAATACCAGGAAATGCTCCGGGAGTATCAATCAGACAGATCACAGGCAAATCAAATTTCTCGGCTAACTTCATAAGTCTTAAGGCTTTTCGATACCCTTCAGGATTAGCCATGCCAAAATTTCGATACTGCCTCATCTTGGTATTCACTCCTTTCTGATGCCCTAAAATGACAACAGATTGCCCATCTATTTTCCCTAAACCGCCAACAATAGCTTTATCATCACCAAAATATCTATCACCATGAATTTCTGTGAAAGATTTACATATTTGATTAATGTAGTAGAGCGTATATGGTCTTTCAGGATGTCGAGATAGTTGGACTTTTTGCCACCCATTAAGGCCAGCATATATTTCTTTTCTTTTATTGCGGATTTTAGACTCAATCTCACTAATCTTGTCTTGGACATCTATCTCGCCTTGATCGGCGACATCCATTATTTTCTCTAGCTGTCCGTAGAGTTTCTCAATAGGTTCTTCAAATTCTAAAAATACCATAGCCTCAGTCAAAGGTGATAGGCGAAGGTAGTAATACCCAGAAGCTATTACAATTTTATCTTAGAAAGTGTAAAGAGTTTTTGAAAACTGATGAATTCTTAATCATATGACAAAGCAAAAAGCCTCAGCAAAATTGCTGAGGCTTTTTGCGGTCTGGACGGGACTCGAACCCGCGACCCCCTGCGTGACAGGCAGGTATTCTAACCAACTGAACTACCAGACCAAAACGGATGCAAATATAATTATTTTGAGTTATAAAGCTGCATTAATTGCATCTTCGTATGTTTTTTTTGGAG
>DKPS01000019.1 GCA_002471345.1 Saprospiraceae bacterium UBA7328 | reverse complement strand
AATCTCAAATTGATTTGATTGGTATTATTTGTGCCGCTTGGGCCAACAGTAGCTCCATTTTTTTCGACTTTTTCTAAATCATTATATATTGGAACTGAAAAACTAGTCAATACTTTTTCTTCCATACTCGACCTGTCTAATAAAGCTAGAGACCAAGTGTAATGTCCAGTTGAGCTCCCAAAGGGAATGGCATATCTTCCAATAATATCATCCCCTTCTAATTGATGGAAGTAGCTGTTTATGTTTTTACCTGATGGGTCAGTGACCACCATTTTAAAAGTGGTTTCTACTTCGGAAAAAGCAGTCGGCAAATAAATCTTGTACCAGATCATTTCCCCTGTCACATAGTAGGGCTTGTCAGTATGAACCACTACATCTTGACCAAAGCCAATCGTACATGTGATAAAAAAGAAGATGATTTGACTGAAAATTATTTTACGCATCTTATAATCTTTTAATCTATCCAGAATAATGGTCTTTCTAAAGTGGCGTTTGGTCCTTCTAGACAATCACAACATATACCAAGGTTACATGCTCTCATTCCCATTGGCGGATTTGCTGGAGGACAGGGAAGTACTACTTCTCCTATTAAATTATCGGGTACTCTCAATCTAATACTTTCTTCTTTCGTAACAAAGAAGTAACCAAATACTTCGTCATCAGGATCATTGATATTCTCAAAATTAGTTGGAATGAGCCCAACAGGTTCGTCAAATAAATCACCTTCTTTTTTAGCTAATGAGGACACTGCATTCCAATAATCTTTTCCACCTGAACTTAGAGAATATTGCCTTACAGTGATGTACATGCCTTCGGCAAATCTATAATCAATGTTTTGTGTGCCAAGAGAATGTTTGTTCAATGATGTAGTCACGCCATCACTATCCGTAAAAACAGGAATTGTTTCTAAACTGAAAGCACTTGTAAGATAGCATGTCTTAACTGGCCCATCTACCGGAGAATCTGTTAACCGGTAAGTTCTATCTATCTCCCAAAGTACACCTTCCGAACTTTCATTTATGTCAGTATCTATAAAGGTTTCTAATTGAGAGACAATTTCCAAGTTGCCATTCGCATTTGGAAGCAGTTGTTCTGCGGGTCCAAAAGATATATCTCGAGGTGGGCTATTGTCCGTGAGTAAATCAAAGCTAGATAGATAGGTTCTATTATCAAGAGTTGTAATTTCCATAGAATATCTTCCTCCTACTTTCAGTTGTATAGGACTGTTTTCGTCTAGAGGTGTATTAAACACTCCTTGAAATAGGGGAATTAATTCCATTGAATTTCCTTCCTCATCCCTGACGATTGCTTCTTTTACATTGAGTGCAAGTTTAGATTCACTGCTAAAATCGAATAATCGAGTGGTCTTTATTTCGATTCTGCTATTCTCTCCAAGGACAGCTCTTCCTTGGATGACTATTGCTTCTGTAAGGTCAGTAGGAGGATCGAGTTCTATCCTTTCTACACAAGAGAGAGGTAGCAATAGAATAAAAATTCCAATCCAAATCGTGATTTTCATTTCTTTTACCTTTTTCATAATAATTCAAAATTGACAGTAAGTGATGGAAATACTCCGCCCAATACCGACAGTTTATTGGCGTCTACTTTATCAAATGCTGCTCGTGTATAGAATACAGAGAATGCATTTTTCCTTCCTAAGACATTATACAGTGAAAGCGTCCAGCTGGTTCTAAACTTTTGATCTGTTCTATATCCTTTTCCTAATGTATAGGACAGATCTAGTCTCATATAATCGGGAATACGTTGTGAGTTTCTATTTGCAAAAATGGGTATTAAGACTTGAGTGTTTGTAGTGAATGTGCCTAGCGGTGGTGTTGTCGGTCTACCTGTACTGTAATTGAAGTTTGCGGTTAAAGTGTTCCTCTGATTGGGCTCATAATTAAAGATGAACGATACGTCATGTGTTTTATCAAAATTGGTGAGATACCATCTGTTCTTGTTTATACCTTCAATTTTTCTTTCTGATCGTCCATAGGTATAGCTCAACCAACCATTTATTACCCCTTTATTTTTCTTAATACTTACTTCAGCTCCATATGCTCTTCCTTCTCCAAATCTTAGATCAGTTTCCAATTGATCATTCAGTTGAATTTGAGCGAAATCGACATAATCATATTGTTGGTCAATTTTACGAGCATAAAATTCTAAACTTGTTTCCCATGCATTATCTCTTAAATTTTTAAAGACTCCTATAGATGCATTATGTGATTTTAATGGCTTAATATATTGAGTGCTCAATTGCCAAAGGCTAGTGGGAGTAGGGGTATCTCCATTGAAAATTTGATTGATGTATTGCGATGTTCTACTATAACCAGCCTTTAATGCTGAATTTTCAGATAGTTTAAGCCTTGCAGAAACTCTTGGTTCTATATTGGAGTAAGTTGCAACTGACCCTTCTTTAAGTTCTGATCCAGTTGTTTCGTCTTGCCTTGGAGCATCTGGATTCAGATATTGAAATTCATTGTGTGCACCTAGAAATTGGTAAAATATAAACCTTGCACCTCCAATAAGAGTAAATGCTTCTCCTAAATTAATAGTGGCATCTCCATACACAGCTGTTTCCCTTCCTTTTTGTTGGTCCAAATTTTTGTCCTGAACATTAGAATCGTCTCCTAATGGTTGTTGGGTCCCTGGATCTACAAAATATTGTGTAGAAACAGCACCAATATTCAACTCGACTTCTTCATTTGGTACGATTTTGATATTCTCTACAGCCTTGACATAATCAATGTTATTACCGATTGTTCTTGATCTTTCTCCTGAAAATATGTTTTGGTCGCTTTCATATTTACTGCCAACAATACTGAAATCAGAGAATATCTTATCGGATAAAATAGCTTTGTAATTTAATTCTCCAAATTGAGACTTGTATTCAAATCCAAATTCTTGGTTATACACAAAGTCATCATAAGACTGATAACCAGAAATGCTTAAAGTGTGATTCTCATTTGGTTTGATTGTAATTTTTGCATTTGCATCATAGAAGAAAGATTCACTATTTTTTACTTCCAAGTTTTTTATAGAATTTAAAACCCAATCTGTATATGCAGACCTGAATCCACCAATAAATGAAACTTTATCTTTTATAATTGGCCCTTGTATTGCAATTCTACTAGAAACTGGTCCGACACCTCCATCTACTTTAAATCTCTCAAAATCTCCATCTTTCATCTCTACATTCATGACAGAGACTAGCCTTCCTCCGTACTTCGCAGGAATATTAGCTTTATATAGTTCAACTTTTTGGATGAGATCTGTATTAAATGTGCTAAAAAAACCAAGAGCATGAGATGAATTAAATATCTCAACTTGATCCTGTAGAATTAAATTCTGGTCTACATTACCTCCTCTTACATTAAATCCAGATGCACCTTCTCCTATTGAACTGACGCCTGGCTGTAATAGAAAACTTTTTAAAAGATCCACTTCACCTAGAAAACTTGGTAGTTTCTCTATTGTTTTAATATCAATCGTTTCCACACCTATCTGGGCACCAGATATTCTAGCATCTGCCGCCCTAGCTCTTACTGTTACTTCTTCTAATTGTACTGCACCTTTATCAAGAGATACGTCAAAAACACCGCTACTGAGAACATTAACCTCTTTATAAAAATCAGCGAAACCTAATGAACTTATAAGTAACTCATGTTTTCCTGCATTTACAGCCAATTCAAAACTTCCATCAATATTTGTAATTGTTCCAGATCCAGCATCTACAAATTGTACACTCGCCCCTATGATAGGATCATTGTTTTGTATATCTCTGACTACCCCAGAAATAGTGGCCATTCCATCCGCACCAAGTTGAGACATGGTTCCTATGACAATATTATTACTTCCATTTTCTTCACCTAGATTAGATTGTAATGCTTGATAGAATTCTGATGAAAAATTCTGATCAATAAGTGTTCTTGGCATGATTACTTTGGCATAGCCTCTATAGTCCACGAAGGTATAGGTAGTCTCTTTTAGCAATCTATCTATAACTTCGTCTATTCCTTTATCTTCATAAGAGAAGGAGATGACTCTTTCAAATTCTTTGTTCTCTTCAAAATAAATCTGCACATCATAAAGATTCTCTAATTGAGATATAATTTGTGCTATTGAATTGGCTTGAAATGATGCTGATTGGGTATTAATGGTTTCTTGCCCAAATGAGAATTGGGAAAGACAAAATACCAGAAACACGATGATGACGTTTTTTTTCATAGTTTTTCGATAAAAAGGCCAATATTAGGAAAGTTATTTTGAAGCGTGAAGATAATTATGGAATTAATTCTCAATTAGTCGAGTAGTTCATCCATAGTTTCTTGAGTATCTAGTGATTCAACGATTTAGAATAGACAAATGCTTACTTATGACTATTTTTAAATTATGAAAATTGTTTCCCAAAGTGCTTCAGACATTGCTGTGTTGACGGATGGTAGGTTAGAGGGTGATGGAAATAGGAATGTCAATAGCTTAGGAAAGATTGAACTGCCTTCAACAAATTCTTTATGTTTTTTGGCCAATCCTAAGTATGAGAAGTATTTGTATTCAGGATACTCAAGAACTATTCTTGTAGAAGAAGGATTTACACCCAGTCAGAAATCTGATAATACCTTGATTTATGTTGATGATGTTTATGGGAAATTCTCAGAATTGCTTGATAAATATTCGAAATCAAAGGAAGAATTTCACTTTGTCGACGAACTTTCATCAGTAGATGATTCGGCTAAGATTGCTCTAAATGTAGGAGTTGGAAAGTTTTCAGTTGTCAGCAAAGGGGTAACAATTGGTGCAAAAACATCAATAAAAGATCAAGTCTTTATAGGGGAAGACGTAATGATAGGCGAGAATGTGGTTATTCACCCAGGTGTTCGAGTATTATCAAATTCCATTATTGGCAATAATGTTGCCATTCATTCAAATGCTGTCATTGGTTGTGACGGGTTTGGATTTTCTCCAAAAGGAAATGAATATCATAAGATTCCTCAAATAGGAAATGTTGTAATAGAAGATAATGTAGAGATTGGAAGTGGTACTACAATAGACAGGGCTACTCTAGGATCTACTATTATCAGGCGTGGGGTAAAATTGGACAATCTTATCCAAATTGGGCATAACGTAATCATTGGAAAAAATGCAGTGATTGCAGCTCAATCTGGAGTAGCAGGTAGCTCTGAAATTGGGGAAGGTAGTATGCTTGGCGGCCAAGTCGGAATATCTGGACATATTAAAATTGCTCCATATAGCCAAATTCAAGCTAAATCAGGAGTGGCATCTTCTATCAAAGAAAAAGGAAAGAAGTGGTATGGATATCCAACCATTTCTTACACTTCATATTTGAAGTCTTATGCCATTTTTAAAAGACTCCCACAGATCCTAAAAAGGATCTCAGATTTAGAAAAACGAGATAAATAATCAGAGTAATTAGGAATCTCTCCTATCTTAAAAGGAGAATCTATACCTTTGAGGATTACTTCTGAAGTATGACACAACAAACAATTAAAGAAACACTTAGTTGGGAAGGTATAGGTCTCCATTCTGGACAGAAATCCCAAATGACTTTAGTTCCTCAAGAGGTAGGCTATGGCATTAAATTTTCTAGAACAGACTTGGAGGTTGAAAAGATAATTCCTGCTGATGTCAAGTACGTTTCTTCTACCATAAGAGGAACAAATATCAAAAGTGGCGATGTAGAAATTATGACCATAGAGCATATTCTATCTGCATTGGCTGGATTAAATGTTTCAAATGTATTAGTACAAGTAGATGGTGTAGAAATTCCCATTTTGGATGGTAGTGCAAAGTTATTTGCGGATAGAATATTGGAAACTGGACTTGTAGATCAGGAATCTGAATCATCATTTGTCAAAATAGATGAAGTTATATCGTATAAGGATGAAGAAAGTGGAGCTGAACTCATCGCATTTCCATCAGATACATTCGAAGTGGAGGCTTGGATTGATTACCCATCTCAGGTTATTGGGCACCAGGTGGCTTCGTATAAAAGTACAGATAACTTTAGTGAGATTGCATCTGCAAGGACATTTGTGTTTGCTGAAGATCTCAAGGGGCTTGCTGAGCAGGATCTTATAAAAGGTGGAGACATAGACAATGCGGTGGTCCTATTGGATGAAGACTTTGACGAACAAGAACTAGAGGGGGTACTGAAAAGTTTAGGAAAGACAGATATTCAACAAAAAATGTCTGATATTAAAATAGGTCAGTCAGAGATCGATCCTGATGAAATGGCTAAACATAAAGTCCTTGATCTTATTGGAGATTTGAGATTAGCAGGAGCACCAATTCAAGGAAGAATTATTGCAAAAAAACCTGGCCATAAAGCTAATGTTGAGTTTGCTAAAAAATTAAGAGAGGTATTTGTCAAGCAGAAAAAATTAAAAGGTAAACCTACTTATGATCCAAATGCCCAACCTGTTTATAATGCAGAAGAAGTAAAAGGTTTTCTACCACATAGGTATCCGTTTTTACTTGTAGATAAGGTAACAGAGTTAAGTGATACTCATGTTGTTGGAGTTAAAAATGTCACGATGAATGAGCAGTTATTTACTGGCCATTTTCCTGACAATCCCGTTTTTCCAGGAGTTCTTCAAATGGAAGCCCTTGCTCAGACAGGAGGAATACTTGCTTTAAATACCGTGGAAGACCCTAAAAAATGGGATACCTACTTTCTGAAAATGGATAGTGTAAAATTCAAAAAAATGGTCTTACCAGGAGATACTATGATTTTGAAAATGGAACTATTATCACCTGTAAGAAGAGGAATTGTGCACATGCAGGGAACAGTATATGTTGGTGATAGCATAGTTTCAGAGGGAGAGCTAACCGCCCAAATAGTTAAAAGGCCAGACTAGATGAGTATCTCATCTCATAGTGTGATATCAGAAAAGGCAGAGATGGGCCAAAATGTCACGATTTCACCTTTTTGCACCATTTATGAAGATGTACAAATAGGAGATAACTCATGGATAGGACCTAATGTTTCCATTTACCCAGGAACTCGGATCGGTTCTGGATGTAAAATATTTTCAGGAGCTGCACTCGGTGCCATTCCTCAAGATCTCAAATATGATGGAGAATACACCACACTCGAAATTGGTAATAATGTCACGATAAGAGAGTACTGTACACTAAATAGAGGAACCAAATATTTGTATAAAACAGTAGTAGATGATAATGCATTAATAATGGCATATGTGCATGTAGCTCATGATTGTGTGGTTGGAAAGAATGCGATTTTAAGTAATGCTGTTACTTTAGCTGGACATGTCGAGATAGCAGATCATGTTGTGATAGGTGGGATGACAGCTGTACAGCAATTTGTCAGGATAGGAGCTCATGCTATGATAGGAGGCGGGTGTCTAGTCAGAAAGGATGTTCCTCCTTTTGTAAGAGCATCAAGAGAACCACTGAGCTATATTGGAGTAAATACCATTGGTCTTAGGAGACGCGGTTATGAAGAGTCACAAATCACTAAAATTCAAGATATCTATAGGGAAATGTTCGTAAATGGATCAAACATTACTAAGAGCATTAGCAAAATTCTCAATCAACTTCCTATTTCAGCAGAAAGAACTCTAATTCTTGATTTTGTCAATGGTTCTGAAAGAGGGGTGATTCGAGGACTAATGACATCCTCAGAACAATGAAGATAGTCCTAGAAAACATATCAAAGCGATACACAACTCAGTGGATACTCAAAAAGATTTCGCATGAGTTCAATTCTGGAATTATTCATAGCATACAAGGCCGAAATGGAAGTGGGAAGAGTACATTGATGCAAATATTATCAACCAAATTGTCGCCAACTCTAGGGAAAAGAGAATACTACAAAGGCAATCAGAAAATCACTGAATCTGAAGACCTTCCGTTTCAGATTTCTTTTGCTGCTCCATATATTTTTCCATTGGAAGATTTATCAATAAAAGAATTGTTTTCTTTCCACAATACTTTCAGATCAATGCGTGAGGACATGGATTACTCTAGTTTCTTAGAAGTAATGAAGTATCCTTATAAAGAGGATCAATTAATCAAGTATTTCTCATCTGGAATGAAACAAAGGCTTTCTTTAGCTATGGCGATTCTTACCCAAAGTGAAATTATTCTTCTAGATGAACCAACTTCTTATTTAGATCTTGAAGCTAAGAAATGGTATCATGATTTATTGATTAAGTGGCAAAAAGGCAGTACGGTTATTATCAGTACAAATGATAAAGAAGATTTAAAAGAATGTACTGAGCATCTATTCTTATAATCAGATAAATCTTGCCTAGAGTTAATTGTGAAGAGCATCCATCAATGCTTTTTTTACAACATCTGGAGCCGCAGAACCTTTTGATTTTCTCATAGCTTGACCTATAAGAAATCCGAACACTTTTTTCTTTCCTTTTCGGTATTCTTCAGCTTGTACACTGTTTTCAGATATAACTTCTTCAATTATTTTGGAAATAATACCATCGTCTTTAATTTGAAGGATTCCTAATGATTGAGCTAAATCTTTAGGTGGTTTGCTTGGGTTGTCGATTAGAGCAGGCCATAGTTTTTGGTATGCAGTGGAAGGACTAACCTTTTCATTTTCAATCAAACTTAAAAAAGAAATTATTACATCTTCCTCAATTTCAATTGAGCTCATTTCCTTTCCATTCAAATGAGGTAATATCTTGTTTATCATCAGATTGGCTAAAAGCTTAGGATTAGCTTTTTGTTCCAGCAAATTAAAAAAGTAATCTGCTATTTTTTTATCAGAAGAAAGGATGGTGGAATCGTATTCATTCAACTTCACCTGTTCCTTCATTTTCTTTTTTACTTCCCAAGGAAGAGCTGGTAAGAGCTCTTGGATTTCATCAATTTCACTTTGGCTAATCCTTATTGGAGGTAAATCAGGGTCAGGGAAATAACGATAGTCATCAGCATCTTCTTTGTCTCGCATAGGTGATGTTCTGCCTGATTCCGGATCAAAATGAAGGGTTTGTTTATTGAAGGTTAATCCTTTTTCCAATAATGCGATCTGCCTTTGAGATTCATATAGAACAGCTGCTTTGGCATTCTTCTTAGAATTTACATTTTTGACTTCACATCTTTCGCCCAGGATTTTAGATCCGACTGGATTGACAGAGATATTTACATCACATCTTAACGACCCTTTTTCCATGTCGCCATCAGAAATTCCTAGATATCTCACCAATTGTTGTAGTTGTGCAATGAAAGCAAGCACTTCGTCACCGCTATTAAGATCAGGTTCTGTAACTAGTTCTAAAAGGGGAGTTCCAGCTCTATTGAGATCGACCATGGAATATTGAGTGTCAATATCATGAATAGTTTTGCCAGCATCTTCTTCCATATGCATATGATGGATTCTGACATTTTTTTTACTTCCATCAGCTAATTCTATTTCTAATGCTCCTCCTACACAGATTGGCAATCTATCTTGCGTGATTTGATAAGCCTTTGGAGAATCGGCATAGTAATAGTGCTTTCTATCGAAAGCATTGACCTTATTGACTTCGGAATTTAAAGAAAGTGCAAGTTTGAGCCCTTTATTTATATGCTCCTTATTAGGCTTTGGTAGAGTGCCAGGATGAGCTAAAGAAATTGTGCTAACATGAGTGTTAGGTTCAGCTCCAAAAGACAATGCATCTCCACAAAATGCTTTGGAGTAAGTATTCATTTGAATATGAACCTCCAAGCCTACAACGGTTTGATATTGGACCACTAAACTTTATTTAATGAATAGAATCAGTTGAAAAATATAATACTTAGTAAAAGTACTATTCCCATGAGCATCACCATAATAATGCTGTAAAAGATGGTAATGATTATAAATTTTAAAAGTGTTTTGAACCATCCTTGACCATAATAACTTTTTATGCTTATAACTACATAAAGGACAGAAATCAGCAATCCTGATGAAATGAACATGATAGGATCTAAATCCTTAAACACTTTAATTAGAATCATGGCTATGACACCTACCACAAAAGCGAAAGCATGAGTATGAAACAGGAGAATGGAATGTTCAATAAGAAAATTCTTTTTTCTGATGTACAGAAATTTCATTACAAAAGATAAAAAGAAAATCCCAGCGACGAATACCCATATGCCATTACCAGCAAAAAATGATAATGCTCCTTTAAAATCACGACTCACTCTTATCATCTGCCTCATTATCAGTCTATTAAACCAAGATTCTTCATTTTGTTCTTTGATAATGTCATCAATAGACTTGGTGAATAGGTCCTTACGGAGAAGTTTAGCTCCAGTGTTGAACATAATGATACTAATACTATCTTCATCTAAAGGGCCTTTAAAAACTGTGTCTAGTTCAGGCAATATTACACCTTTGAATAAAATCGACCGTAGTGAGTCAAAGACCAGGCTATCTACGTTTGAATATTGATCTTTTAAAATCTCATCTTCAAATGATTTCAACATTTCAGATTTTTCAATCTTAACCAACTGTTGTTGATTTGTTTCTTGGAAAATGCTAAAATCCATAAAGCCAACAAGCAGAGCAAAGAATAACAGCATAGAGAAAAAGAAAAACCTTACAGGATTGAGGTATTGTTTCCTTTCTCCTTTCACATACCTTTTACTGAGATATGCTGGAATAGGTAACCAAAAGAAAGATCTATAAAGTGAAGCATCTAGATTAAAAACACTGGTAAAGATCTCACCAATCAGCGAAAAGAATGTGATTTTACTTTCACGCGCATTTTGACCACAATTTGGACAAAAGTGAAATTCAACCTCTTGAGAATGATTACAATTAGGACAACTTGTTCTTGCATTCTTTGTCTTCTTAGACGGTTTGGAACTAAGTAAACTTCCGAAAATTCCTAAGTAATCAAATCTCATATATTAAATATATAGGGAAAAGACTCGATTAGTGATTTTATTAGACATTTAAAAGTAAATCCAGGACAGGAATACTTTTAGTCAAATGATTGGTTCTCTTGTGCAGCTCTTGACACTAAAATTTGATATTCCTCAGGTGTAAGTCCATCCAAAACATAATCAATCGGATTAACAGCTTGATCTTTTAGCCTTACTTCATAGTGAAGATGCGGAGCTGTAGATGTTCCTGAACTTCCAATAGTGCCTATTCTTTGACCTTTTTTGACTCTTTGACCTTTTGTTACCTCTACATCTTGAAGATGTCCATATAGAGTCTCAAATCCATGACCATGGTCTATTACTATGTTTTTACCGTATCCAGTACGTTTATTTTGAACTCTTACCACTACTCCGTTTCCCGTAGATTGGATTGGAGTTCCTCTTGGTGCAGTAAAATCTATTCCTTTGTGAAATTTTTTGACTTTATGAACTGGATGAATTCTCCAACCAAATCCTGACAGATACCTTATTCTTCTTTTTAGTTTTTCTTCTTGTACTGGTTTGATAGAAGGTATTGATGCTAGCTTTTCTTCATGCTTGATCGAAAGCGACATGATCGTATCCAGAGATTTTTTCTGAATATTAATTTTTCTTTTAAGTCTTTCAGCCTTTTCAACAAGTTCCGATAATACTTCATTAGCAGACTTCGTATTCACTAATTGAATGATATTCTCCCTTCCACCTGTTCCGCCTTCCCAGACGGCAGCATCAACAGGATCTAAACCAAAAATTACTCTATGCACATTAGCATCTTTATCCTGAAGAACATCAATTTCTGTATGCAAATCTTGGTATTCATCTGACAATTGAGAGAGATGATATTGCATTTGAACAATTTCCTTGTCCAATGACTTTTCCTTCACGGTAGGGAAAAAATGGGAAAGGGTAAGAGATATTATTAATGATGTAAAAATTAGAGAGGATATAATTCCGAAGCTCTTGGCAACTCTTTCTTTTAATGTAATCTCAACTTGCTCATATTGTAGAGTTTGCTCATTAAATACGTACTTCAGTTTTTTCATCTTCTCAGTAATCGGTATATACTATATTTGCATCCTTTAAAATGGGAGGTGGTTTTGGATGACGGACAAATTTAACATTTATATTCGTTTCATGACCAAATTTGTTGCCAAATTTTAAAAAATAATTTATTTTATTGTTCTCTATGTAATATATTGAAAATCAGCGATTTATATTTTACGAATGATTGCTAAACTTTGCTGATGTATTATATAGTTCTAGAATTAACGACATAATTAGTTATAGATGAACTCGACAGAAATAAGAAATACATTTTTTAGTTTTTTTGAGTCTAAAGGACACAAGATTGTGCCTTCTGCACCAATAGTAAACAAGCAGGACCCCACACTGATGTTTACAAATGCAGGAATGAATCAATTCAAAGATTATTTTCTTGGAAACAAAACCCCAGATGTTAAAAGACTAGCAGACAGTCAGAAGTGTCTTAGAGTAAGTGGTAAGCACAATGATTTGGAAGAAGTAGGAATTGATTCTTATCACCACACCATGTTTGAGATGTTAGGCAATTGGAGCATTGGTGACTATTTTAAAGAGGAGGCTATTTCTTGGGCATGGGAATTACTTACAGATGTTTATGGACTACCTAAGGACAGGCTATATGTTTCTGTTTTTGAAGGTGATGATAAAGAAGGCTTAGAAAGAGATAATGAAGCTGCCGGATTTTGGAAAAAATATGTATCTGAAGATCGAATTTTATATTTTGATAGAAAAGATAATTTCTGGGAAATGGGTGAGCAAGGGCCCTGTGGACCATGTTCAGAAATCCATGTAGACCTGAGATCTAGTGAGGACATCGCAAAAGCTCCTGGTAAAGATTTGGTTAATGCCGATCATCCATTGGTAGTGGAGATTTGGAACCTTGTATTTATTCAGTTTAACAGAAAAGCAGATGGAAGTTTAGAAAATCTTCCAGAGAAGCATGTGGATACGGGGATGGGATTTGAGAGATTGTGTATGGCTCTTCAACAAAAACAATCTAATTATGCCACTGATATCTTTATGCAATTTATCAATCACCTTGAGAAAGAATTAGGAATAAAATATACTGCAGATTATTCAATAGATAACAAATCAGACATCGCATTTCGAGTATTAGTTGATCATATTCGAGCAGTGAGTTTTACTATTGCTGATGGAGAACTTCCTAGCAACACAGGTGCTGGATATGTAATACGTAGAATACTGAGAAGAGCGGTGAGATATTACTATACTTTTTTAGAAAGGAAGGAGCCTTTACTCCATACTTTGGTACCTGGATTAGCAGCATATTTTAAAGGTGTTTTTCCTGAATTAGATGCTCAAAAGGATTTTATTGAGAAGATTGTTTTAGAAGAAGAGAAATCCTTTCTTAGAACTTTAGCTGGTGGACTGAAAAGGTTAGATGTATTAGTGCAAAAAGGCGAAGAGATCAATGGAAATGCAGCATTTGAATTGTATGATACCTATGGGTTCCCAATTGATTTGACTAGGCTCATTGCATCTGAGAATGGCTTATTTGTAAATGAATCTCAATTCGAGAACGCACTTGCTGAACAGAAAGAAAGATCCAGAGCTGATGCCAAAAAAGAGTCAGGAGATTGGATAGAAGTGAATAAAGGTCAAGTTCAGTTTATTGGATATGATAATCTAGAGAGTTCTTCATCACATATAATTAAATATAGGACCGTATCCACAAAAGGAAAAGATCAGTATCATCTGGTTTTAGATAAGACGCCTTTTTATGGGGAGAGCGGTGGACAAGTTGGAGATATTGGAGAAATTAAATGTGGTGATCAGATTATTAATGTTTATGATACTCAGAAAGAGAATGAACTGATTATTCATTATGTAAATGAATTACCAAATTCATTTGAAGGTAGCTGTATTGCTTCTGTGACAGCCACTCGAAGATCTCTCGTTGAAAACAATCATACTGCTACTCATTTGCTCCATGCTGCACTTAGACAAGTGCTTGGAGATCATGTGGCGCAGAAAGGATCATTGGTGAATGAAAAGTACCTGAGATTTGACTTTTCGCATTTTGAAAAAATATCAGAATCTGATTTAAAATCTATTGAGAGAATAGTGAATATAAAAATAAGGGAAAATATAGCTCTAGATGAATCTCGAAATATGCCGATTGAAGAGGCTAAAAAGTCTGGTGCTATGATGCTCTTTGGCGAGAAATATGGTGATTTTGTAAGAATGATCACTTTTGATTCTACATATTCAGTGGAGTTGTGTGGAGGATGCCATGTCAGATCTACAGGGTCTATTGGACTATTTAAAATTAGATCAGAATCAGCTATAGCAGCAGGAGTGAGGAGGATAGAAGCATTGACTTCTAATGGAGCTGAAACATTTATTAATGATCAGATTTCAGTTTTAGATGAAATTAAGTCCCTCTTTAAAAATCCGACAAACCCATTGCGAAATGTCTCAGAACTGATAGATCAGAATAAATCTTTGAGCAAAGAAATAGAAGAACTTAAATCAGCAAGTGCCGGAGACCTTCAAAAAGATTTACTAAATAATTTTGAAATTAGAAATGGGGTAAATGTTCTTGTTAAAAAATTAATAGGAGTCGATGCAAAATCTGCAAAAACTATTGCTTACAACCTCGAGAAGCAAAAGGGTAGTGCTGTTATTCTATTTGGATTAGACAATGGCGAAAAAGCGAATTTGATGCTTACAATAAGTCAAGATTTAGTAACGGACAAATTAGATGCTGGTAAGATTATTAAATCTATATCTTCTCATATTCAAGGCGGCGGTGGAGGCCAATCCTTTTTTGCTACAGCGGGAGGAAAAAAAGCATCGGGAATAGATACTGCATTGAGTGCCTTGGATGAGTTTTTGTAGGTCTCAACATTGTAATTCAACGAATTAGGAATTTTCAATATGAGCTAAGAAATATAAGGTTTCCATTTTCAATAACTCTTAGAGGAGCCTAAAACTAGAAGTCATTCATTTTGCAATTTGAGATGAGGAATGAAATATTGACTTTCAAAGCCAATTTCCATTAACTTTATGCATTCATGATCGAGTATAAAACTCCATATCGTATCATAAGTCTGATATTAGCCAGTCTAATAATCTTAACTAGTTTTAATTATTCAGTTAATCTTCATTATTGCCAGAACAGTTTGGCAGGAATAAGTTTATTTAAAACAACAACAAGCTGCTCTAAGGATTCTAAATCATTATGTGCTTCAAAGGCAAAAGCTCAATCTTAAGATGATAAGAAAAATTGTTGTCACAACGAGAAAGTACAAATAGAAGATCTTGATGTTGATTATACTTCATCAATGGTTGTGGAATTTGTTGATATAGTATTTTCACATCACACCCCCTCCGACGTAACACCTCTACTTCAAGATTTCTCTCCAGAGTTTAAATCTTATACTTCTTACAAGCCACCTCCATTACCCGACATAGGGTTTCAGATACTTTACCAGGCATTTCTTATTTGATTAAATCATAGGTTTAATACTGCTATATCCGTGTTGATCTAGCAGCATTTATCTTTTAGTTATTTGCTAAAAGTTAGCTGTTCTAAAATCCTATTTACTTAGTGACTTTAGTGCTAGATAATATAGTTATTGACTTATGATTAATTCAAAATATGATAAATAATATCGTAAAATTCTTCTTAGAGAATAAGCTCATTACTTGGCTGTTTCTATTACTTGTTGTTGGATGGGGATTAGTAACTGCACCATTCGATTATAATATAGACTGGTTACCTCGTGATCCTGTATCTGTTGATGCCATTCCTGACATTGGCGAAAATCAACAAATAGTTTTTACCAAATGGATTGGCAGATCTCCTCAAGATGTAGAGGACCAAATTACCTATCCACTGACTTCTTCGCTGCTGGGAATTCCTGGGGTCAAGAGTGTACGTAGCAATTCTATGTTCGGCTTTTCGAGCATCTATTTAATTTTTAATGATGATGTTGAGTTTTATTGGAGTCGAAGTAGAATTTTGGAAAAACTCAATTCACTTCCGGCATCTCTTTTACCTGATGGTGTGAACCCTACTCTTGGGCCAGATGCTACCGCATTAGGCCAGATCTATTGGTATACTCTTGAAGGTAGAAATGAAGAAGGAGAACCCACAGGGGGTTGGGATCCTCAAGAGCTAAGATCTATTCAGGATTTTTATGTCCAGTATGGCCTTATGTCTGCAGAAGGAGTTTCTGAAGTGGCCTCGATAGGAGGATTCACAAAAGAATATCGAGTAGACGTGGACCCTAACTTGTTGAAATCAAAAGGCTTGTCTCTTTCTGATGTGATGAAAGCCATAAAAGGGAGTAATATAGATGTAGGCGCTCAGACAATAGAGATCAATCAAGTCGAATATTTTGTAAGAGGTCTAGGATATGTAAAATCCATTTCTGATATAGAAGAGAGTATAATTACTGCTAGAAACAATATACCTGTTACTATAGGAGATATAGCTAAAGTTTACTTAGGTCCAAGTACTCGTAGAGGAATCTTAGACAAGTCTGGTGCAGAGGCAGTAGGTGGAGTTGTAGTGGCACGATATGGGGCCAATCCTTTGGCAGTTATTAATAATGTCAAGGACAAAATAGATCTTTTAGGACCTGGATTACCCATGAAAACACTCTCAGATGGTACTGTTTCTCAAGTAACGATTGTACCTTTTTATGATAGAACACAACTCATTAACGAAACCATTGGTACTCTAGAAGAAGCACTTACTCTAGAGATTCTTATCACTATCATAGTTGTGATCTTACTACTCTTTAATCTCAAATCTTCACTATTAGTTGCGGGGACATTACCCATTGCGGTATTGATGTGCTTTATAGCAATGAGGTATCTAGGTGTGGATGCTAATATTGTAGCCTTATCAGGAATAGCCATTGCCATAGGCACCATGGTAGATATGGGAATAGTTCTTACCGAAAGTATTCTAGACCGCAAGACTAAAATGGGTGAGAGTGAGAGTCTTATGATTACGGTCTATGAAGCTACCACTGAAGTAGGGAGTGCGGTATTGACAGCTGTGGCCACTACAGTTGTAAGTTTCCTTCCTGTATTTGCCATGGAGGCCGCAGAAGGAAAACTATTCAGACCATTAGCATATACTAAGACATTTGCACTAGTTGCTGCAGTCATTGTTGCCCTATGTTTTATTCCTCCACTTGCCCATAGCCTTTTTAGTATAAAATGGGATAAGAAAAAAGTAGGACTTGGAGCTAATATTTTAGTGCTTCTCGCATCTACTTTTGCATTTTTCTATATAGGAAATGCTTTTATTTTAATTATCTCTTTAGTTGCTTTTTTAGGGATATTTCAAAGGTCAATCGACCTATATTTTCCCAAAAGGAGTCGAACTTTTTTGATAGCGTCCAATGTTTCTTATGCCATAATCATAGCCGTCATTTTAACACAGATATGGATGCCGTTAGGGGTGAATAAGTCTCTATTTTCTAATAGCTTTTTTGTCATTTCTATCGTTGCAGTTTTACTCTGTTTTTTCTGGATTGTCATACACTTTTATGAATCAATATTGAGATTCCTATTGCGAGTGAAAATCTTGTTTTTACTCCTAGTAGGCTTTATCTTATTCAGTGGGATTCAGATATATCAGAATACTGGACAAGAGTTTATGCCATCTTTAAATGAAGG
>DKPS01000286.1 GCA_002471345.1 Saprospiraceae bacterium UBA7328 | reverse complement strand
ATCTTGATAGTCATGATCAACCCTCTGATTCCAATGAGGAAATTGAATTGGAAGCAGATTCATTATTAGATTTTAGTGAAAGTAATCCCTTCGGAGAATATTAATGTTAGGAACTTATTATTACCATGAAATAATACGAAAGACAATTATTTCTTTCGGAACTTTGTTTAATAACATTAATATTAAGCACAAAAAATCTGATGGAACGATTCTTGATGATATTAAGGTTGGTTTGGCATATGGACCACAGCAAAAGTATTTGGCAAAAATTCAAGAACAGGCAGAGTTATCAAAATCAATTGCCATAACTTTGCCAAGAATGTCATTTGAGATGACAAATATTCAATATGATCCTACAAGAAAATCGGGAATAACACAAACATTCAAGGCATCAGATGGGACAAATTTGAAAAAAGTTTTTATGCCTGTTCCTTATAACATTGGATTTGAGTTAAGTGTTTTTAGCAAATTGAATGATGATGCTCTGCAAATTATTGAACAGATACTTCCATTTTTTCAACCATCATTTAATTTAACAGTAGATCTAGTAAGTTCTATTGGAGAAAAAAGAGACATACCCATAGTGCTAGAAAATATTTCTTTCCAAGATGATTATGAAGGATCTTTTGAAAGTAGAAGAGCATTAATATATACTTTAAGTTTCACTGCAAAAACTTATTTGTTTGGTCCGGTTGCCGAAAGCACAGAAGGACTTATCAAAAAAGTTATTGTCGATCAACATTCTGGCACAAATACTCAAACTGCAAAACGCGAAGTCAGATATACAGTTACTCCAGATCCATCGGATGCAGGACCAAATGATGATTTTGGTTTCTCTGAAACTTGGACAGATTATGGCGATTCCAAAGATCTCAGTCCTACAAGACAAATAGATTTGTAATTTGATATGAAAAATAACTATGATAATTTGGATGAAGCACTTAATGTTGAGAGCAGCATTGTTGAGGTTGATAAAACACCCAAATCTCTTGATGTTGCTCCTCCAAAATCTGCATCAAAACCAGAGGATATTAAAAAGGATTATGATTATACCCGAGCAAATTTATATTCTTTGATTGAAAAAGGTCAGGAAACTTTGAATGGTATAATGGAACTTGCCAGCGAAGGTGGAAGTCCCAGAGCATATGAAGTTGCAGGTCAACTTATTAAATCAGTAGCTGATACGACTGATAAATTAATGGACCTTCAGAAAAAGGTAAAAGAGGTAGACGAAGAATCAGTAAGTAAAACCAGCAGTGTCACAAACAATGCAGTGTTTATTGGTTCTACATCAGACTTATCAAAAATGTTAAAGAAAGGATTTTTAGATAGTAATTCCGAAAAATAGTTTTGTATTTAGATTATGACTGATAGTGTATACTTAGGTAATCCCAACCTAAAAAAAGCAAATACGCCGATTGAATTTAGTGAAGAACAAATCATTGAATTTCTTAAGTGTAAAGAAGATCCCGTATATTTTGCAAATAATTATATAAAAATTATTTCTCTGGATGAAGGATTGACACAGTTTCATCCATATCATTTTCAAAGAAAATTAATTAATAATTTTCATAACAACAGATTTAATATCTGTAAGATGCCACGACAGACTGGTAAATCTACAACTGTTATTTCATATCTTCTTCATTATCTTATTTTCAATGATAGTGTCAATATTGGTATTCTTGCAAACAAAGCAGCAACTGCCAGAGAACTTTTAGCAAGACTTGCAACAGCATATGAGAATCTTCCTAAGTGGATGCAACAGGGTGTATTAGTTTGGAATAAAGGTAATATTGAATTAGAAAACGGAAGTAAAATTTTAGCAGCATCTACATCTGCAAGTGCTGTCCGAGGAATGTCATTTAACATTTTGTTTCTTGACGAATTTGCATTCGTTCCAAATCATGTTGCAGATTCTTTCTTTGCATCTGTTTATCCTACTATTACTTCCGGTAAAAACACCAAAGTAATTATCGTATCCACACCGCATGGTATGAATCACTTCTACCGTATGTGGCACGATGCTGAGAGGGGCAAGAACGAATACATCCCGACTGATGTTCATTGGAGTGAAGTTCCTGGTAGGGATGCTGAATGGAAGGATACTACGATTGCGAACACATCTGAACAACAGTTCAAGGTTGAGTTTGAATGCGAATTCTTAGGTTCTGTTAATACATTAATCAATCCATCAAAACTTAGAAACCTTGTATATGAAGATCCTATAAAAAGAAATGCTGGTCTTGATATCTATGAGAATCCAATAAAGGAACATAATTATATAATGACTGTTGATGTTGCAAGAGGACTTGGAAATGATTACTCTGCATTCATAGTCTTTGATACAACAGAATTTCCATATAAAGCTATTGCCAAATACAGAAACAACGAAATAAAACCAATGTTGTTTCCAAATATTATTCTTGATGTTGCTAAAGCATATAATCAAGCATACTTAATGATAGAAGTAAATGACATTGGAGATCAGGTTGCAAGTATTCTTCAATACGATTTAGAATATCAAAATATTTTAATGGCTTCCATGAGAGGAAGAAATGGTCAGATTGTCGGACAGGGATTTTCTGGAAAGAAAACTCAACTCGGTGTAAGAATGACTGCCGCAGTTAAAAAATTAGGATGCTCTAATTTAAAGACACTTTTAGAGGATGATAAGTTACTTACAGTAGATTATGAT
Source organism: Saprospiraceae bacterium UBA7328 (assembly GCA_002471345.1). GTDB lineage: Bacteria > Bacteroidota > Bacteroidia > Chitinophagales > Saprospiraceae > UBA7328. The sequence goes on along the minus strand of DKPS01000286.1, from coordinate 1,114 downwards.
ATTATTTCAGAACTAACTACATTCTCTCAAAAACACAATTCTTTTGAAGCAGAGGAAGGATGTAATGATGACCTTGCAATGTGTCTTGTTATTTTTTCCTGGTTAGTGCAACAAGAATATTTCAAGGAAATGACTGATCAGGATGTAAGAAAAAGATTATATGAAGATCAAAGAGACCAAATAGAACAGGACATGGCTCCATTTGGATTTATATCTGATGGGTTTGAGGATAGTGGTAGTTTTGTGGATAATAATGGTGATCGTTGGCATACTGATGAATATGGAGATAGATCATATATGTGGGACTATATGTGATGGATTTTGATGACCAACTAGAACTTGAACATCTTCTTTTTTATGAAAGAAAGTGTAGAGTTTGTGATCAGAAGAAAGATTTGATGGAAGGTTTTTATTTGATAAGAAAGGGTAGAGGAACTTTGCCATCGGCATATTCTTATGAATGTAAGGAATGTACGAAAAATAGAATATTGAAAAAAAGAAAAGATAAAGGTTTAAAAAGTGTGTGGGAATATCCAGATTGGTAGTGTTCATGCATTGTTTCCCCAATGAAAATACCCGTTTTAATAAATATTTTTAGAATAAACTAGGACTGAGAGAGGAACTTAAGATGCCGCTAAATTTAGCATCTCCCGGTATTGTCGTAAGAGAAGTAGACCTTACTCAAGGAAGAATTGACGCTTCAACTAATAAGACAGGCGGAATGGTTGGTGCTTTTGCACAGGGACCAGTAGAATTGCCAACCCTTGTTGGAAACGAAAATGATTTACTGAATAATTTTGGTCAACCATATGGTTCTGATAAGCAATATGAAACCTGGATGGTTGCTTCATCATTCCTAGCATATGGTGGATCATTAAGAGTTGTAAGAGCAGATGATGACGATCTGAAGAATGCTGTAGATAATAGTAATAGTGATACAAGCATTAAAATTAAAAGCACAGATCATTATGAAGAATTAGGTTATGACGAGAATGTCGTTCCTAATGTAATTGTCACTGGTAAAAACCCCGGTTCTTGGGCAAACGGAATTAGAGTTGCCATTCTTGATTGTAAGGCAGATCAAATCCTGGAACTTCCTGCTACAGGAATTGCT
>DKPS01000050.1 GCA_002471345.1 Saprospiraceae bacterium UBA7328 | reverse complement strand
ACCATTTTCCTTTGTCCATTGAATACCCATCTTTTTTGCTATAAGGTGTACAATCATATCCGCTTCTTCGGTTTCCAACATCCTCACCATTTTTGGATCAGGCATCGTTCCATTGGTAATCATCTCATCCGACATTGTTATCACATCATCTTTACCTTCTTTGAACTTGTGAGCAAGACTAGCAATCTGTTTTCCTAGTTCTTCAACTTTACCTTCGGTGAGTTCCAACCCAAATTCTTCTGCGAATTCCTTATCCATCCTTATTTTCCTCCGCTTAACATTTTCATTGCAAATGCTTGTGTCTTGAGAAATCCTGCTTTATCTTTAATCATATCCTCAAACTTCTTTTTCATTTCTGGTTTTTTCATTGCATCATACACTTGAACCATTGCGGATGCTGTGAAAAGGTCTACCTTTGCTTGTCCTGACTTGAACATAAAAGTTTGATGTTGTTTATCCTTGACAATCATTCTAAGATTATCTATTGTTGATGGATATGCAACCCCCTTTTCATCAAGTTCAACTTCTTCAACGTGTAGTTCTGGTGCTCCACCTTTTCTGAATGACTTCTTTAATGCCTTTTCCGCTTTCTTTAGGTCTTTCTTCTTGACAATCACTTGGTCTTTTTTGTTGATAGATGCTTCGATTCCTACATCATCTAATGCCATGATTGCTTGTAATTCGTTACTTTCATCAACCGATTCACTTGAATCTTCTTTACCTTGTGCCATATCACGATACATCTTCTTCATAGCAGCAGGAGTAACCCTTTCAATTTCTAATTCCGCGACAACTTCTGGTTTTAAAACCTTTCTCATACTTGCTTTGACCGCTCCTTCACTTGATGCTTCGACAAATGTTGGTGCTACATCTGGAATCATAACTTTGAAGAATGCTTCTTCTATTCCCTCTTCATCACAAACTCCACAATGCTCATCTAGAGTTTCTTCTCTTGGTGTATACATTGAAGCATACCGGCGTTTAAATTCTTGTAGGTGTGAAGTTTTTAACATAATTTCCTCTAAGTTACATGAAAGTTTTGGTTATTAATATTTATAATTACTTGTATCCCAATTTCTTCAATTCGGAGATTGTTTTCGATGCAGAAGTATGAACTACCCCTAATCCTCCTGCTGATTGAAATGCTTTAATATTCTTTGAATGGTCATCTATCAGAAGATTGGGTCTTCCATCTCTACCATCTTTTGCGAATTGAGATTTGTCAACTCTGGATACAGCATATATTCTATTTTCTGGTACGCCGAAATGTTTTTTCATCCACATCTTTTTGTCATCAGCAGCACGTTTCGCTATCGGGCCTCTCCCGCTTCTAGGGATTGCTGTTAGAACGAATGGATTATATTTTGAAATGAACCCCCACAATTTCTTAGCATCTGGCATAGGTGGAAGTTGCCAGAATAAATCGTCTGGTAAATCTTTCCAATATTCATCCTTGAATGGATGACCTAGATGTGCTGTTGTAAACTTGACAAAATCCGCAAGAACACCATCCATATCACAATAGATAGTTGGCGAATCAAATTCTACAATATAGTCCTTAAATGTTTTCATTTTTTCTCTGACTGTTTTGATAATTTTTCCTGTTCGCGAAATAACATATCCTCATTTTTATCGCTTCTGTGGTTTTTTCTTGGCGCTGATTGTGGCCAACCCGATAACCACGCAGTAAATCTTTCCCATAAATCTTTCATTTTTTCTCTTGCCATTTTCTGATTGATGCGAATTCCTTTGCATCATCAAGTGTGGGTTTATCACCGAAATGGAAAACAACATTACCAGATTTATCACTCTTAGCCCACATCTGGAATTTGTCTTTACCTTTTCCTGTCTTTGTTATTATGAATCTTGTGTTATCACTTCGTACTGTATCATCCCAATGGTGTATTTTAGATCTCCATACAATATCGTTTGGTTTGATATTTTTTGGTTCATCTTTAGTTCCATATACCCATCCTTTGCCTGGATACGTTTTGTATAATTCATCTATATGTTGTTTAAATGTTTTCATTTTTTCTGTTCTTTAGGTGGTTTAGATTTTTCTAATTCTTTTCTTTCTTTTTCTACTTTTTGCCATTCTTCCCACGAATCAAATTTCTTTCCATGTCTACCTCCATATGGAGCATCATATTCCTTCCAATTCACTTTTTCGGACATGCTAAATTCTTTAAATGTTTTCATTCGGGCCTCGTAATGGAGTATACTTTTTCGATTTGTTTTTCTAAAATTGGTGTTCTGTTTGGCCAGTAAATGTATTCTTTTTCTGCGTTTTTCATCAGACCGTTTAACATCGGTATGACCAACGATTCTAACTCTTTGAGTTTTCCTGCGAACTTTTCATTCAGTTCACCCTTACGTTCTTCCACTTCATCTATAACAGCACGAATAGAACTACCCTGCTCAGATAATGCACTTGCAATCTGTGTCGATTCAATTTCTAATATCTTATCTACTTTAGTTTCTAATCGTGATATTTTTTCACCAGTTTCATCGAACAAACTAGTATCCTCTTTATCTCCAAGTGTTTGTATCAAACTTGAAAGAGAATCTATCTTTTTATTCAACTCATCGAATTCATCTGATGAAACACCAGCTGATGTGGTTGTATCTGTTTCTGGTTGTGTTTTTTTGAATTCATCGGTAGATACCGCACTAAACCCAAAATCGAAATCGTCTGCCATCTTTACCTATTTAGTTTATTTCTGTTTTCATCCACAAATTTTGGGTTCATTTACCCAATTCTTTCTTTGCAACTTCTCTTGTGTATATTTCTAAATCTATAGCTGCATCCCATATTTTTGTTGGCCACCCTTTAGACTTTGCAAACTCCATCAATTCATCTTGATAATCATGTTCTGATGATTCGTCTGTCACTCGCTTCGGCAATTTAAACAAGTGCATCTTCTTAACTTTAATGTTATTGACTATTTGTTCATCCCACGAATAATCACTTTGCCTTTTCTTTACATAACTTCTCATAACAGAACTAAAGGTATCAATGTTTTTCTTGATAACACTTTCCATTCCATCCATATAGTCTCTTATTATTAGACTCATTGTTTTTCTGTCAACTTTTCTTGGGGCCATGTGCCATATTTGAAATATTGTTGAATAATCTTGAAACTCCCCTCTAGTAAGATATTTTGGAACTAAAGCTGCGAACATCTTTTCGAGATCCCGTTTTACTTTACCAAAATTTGTGCTTCTAGAGGTTTCTTCAAGGTCAGCTATAGTTATCCATCTTCTACCCCCTTTGTCTACATAACTCATCACATCACCTTTAGCAGACAAGAGAACATCTGCATCCATCTCTAATACTGCACGACCTCCACCACCTTGAGTAGCAATACCAATTTCCATATACCTAGATTGCATTGAAAAAAATCCAGATATTTGTGTTTTCTTTCCTTGTAGTTTTGCTACCTTCTTAACACCTTCTGAATCAGTTGTATGAAATACTGTTGCTCTAATGTTGTCGGGCCATATCCTTTTATACATGGATGATGATATAGGAATCATCAATCTGTTATACTCTGTTATTTTTGGCATGAATAGCATATCAGATAAACTTGATTTAACTATTCTTTCATTTAAATATTCTTCTTTTAGACTTGGATCGTGTTCTGCTGCAATTTTTACGAAAGTCTGGAACATTGTCATATACTTCTGCCACTTTAAAGGGTCGATTCCTTTTTGTTGTGCTTTTACGAGAGCGGCAGTCGCAACATCTCTAGATACCTTTAACTTTTTGGATATCTTAGATATTATTTCTGAATATTGTTTAAACTTTATCATTTTATTTTTATATCCAATATTGTTCTATTAATGTAATCTACAATCTCTCCCACATCTTCATATAGTTCAAATGAAAATCCTAATTTTGACAAGATTTTTGAAAACCTATCGTGAGTATCATCATCATTAAAGTCTGGGCCAAGATAACCTCCTGACACATGAATCTTTTGAATCTTAAAATTATTAACTACTAATTCATCCCACATTGCAGTTTCACCACTATCTGGATCTGGATCAAGAGTTCTTTTCTTAGTATAATCTGTAAATATAGATTTCAATGGTTTAGAATATTTCTTCATAATCTTTTCCATACCATCTATGTAATCCTTGATAATTACTGATTTTTCTTTTCCACCAGTTGATTTACCAAGCCAAGTCCATGCTTTGTTAAGTTCTCTGGTGGTTAAACCTTTTTTGTATGGCCCTAAATCGTTTTTAACAAGAATATCTATTAATAAGTTCTCTATATCCTTTTCTATTCCCTTGAGTTTTGATTTACCACCCAAGCCAGGATCAGCAGCAGTA
>DKPS01000104.1 GCA_002471345.1 Saprospiraceae bacterium UBA7328 | reverse complement strand
TCTTAAGTAACGTAAGTCTTCAAATCCCCATACCATGGTTTTCCATCAAAAGTGTAAATCAGCCTTTGTTTTATGTATTTCGCGTCTAGCATAATTGTATTATATATATTATTCAATGTTGAAATTGAATAATTCTAAACTTAATATGCTGCAAAAGATAAAGTTTCATAATGCTCTAGTACTTTTGTGCGATGCGTCTTTCACAACTTGAGATAAAAGGCTTTAAAAGCTTTGCAGATGAAACTGTTATAAACTTTAATGAGCAAGTTATAGGTGTGGTAGGCCCTAATGGTTCTGGCAAGTCTAATATTGTCGATGCCATCAAATGGGTGTTGGGAGAGCAGAAAACAAAGGAACTCCGACTAGATTCTATGTCAGATGTAATATTTGCAGGGACTAAGAAAAGAAAACCTGGAAAAATAGCTCGAGTAACTGTCAACTTTAATAATACCAAAAACATACTCCCTACTGAATACAACTCTGTGAGTATAAGTAGATTACTCTACAGCAATGGTCAAAGTGAATATAGGCTGAATGATGTACAATGTAGAAAAAAAGATATTACAAGCCTTTTTTTAGATTCTGGGCTTGGGTCTAATGCATATGCAATTATCAGTCTGAGTATGGTTGAAGATATTCTTGTCGATAGGGAAAACTCTAGAGCAAGAATGATTGAGGAAGCATCAGGTATCAATAAATTCAAAGTAAGAAAAAGAGAAACGCTTAATAAGCTTAAAGGCACACAAAGCGACTTAGATAGGGTGGAGGACCTCTTATTCGAACTAGAATCAAACCTCAAGGCATTTGAAAAACAAGCAAGAAGAACTGAACGCTATTTAAAAGTTAAAGAAGATTTCAAACTTGTATCTCTTTCATGGGCTACAAGAAATGGAAAAAAGTTAAATAGTGAGATAAGTGAATTACAACTTAAATTAAATGAAGAGTCGAAAAAAGATATTGAAACTTCTTCAAACCTGAATACGAAAGAGTCAGCTTTACAAAAAATAAAAAAAGAGGTATTAGAAAAAGAGGGGCAACTTTCAGATTTTCAAAAGACTCATAATAGACTTAAAGATCAAATAGCAGCTCTTGAAAATCAAAAGGGGATAGCTCAAAATGAATTAACATTTTTGAATTCAGGTCTTAAAAATGCCGAATCAGAAAGTCAAATTCTCGAATCTGAACTGTCAAATTTGGACAAAGAACTTCAGATAAAACAAAACATAAGAAAAGACCAGAGTAGTAATATAGAAAATCAAAAAAATGAGTACGAACAAAAGTTACATTCATTTGAAGCAGTACGAAAAGTATATGATAGCATTAGGACTAATCTAGTATCAGGTCAGCAAGAGAAGGATAACCTTCGGAAAAGTATTGAAAAGTCTAAAAGAGAAATCAGTGTAAAGCAAAGTCAAATAAGCTTACTTAAGGATCAGCTTGTAGTTAAGGTTAAAGAAGAAGAAGAGGTTAATTTGCAGTTAGAAGAATTGCAAATTAATCTTTCAAAATCAGAAGAGACCTTTTCAAATTTATCACTAAAATATAATGATCAATTTCAGTCTCTTCAGAAACTTGAAGAAAGCCATGCCATTAATGAGCAAGAAATTAATGAGCTAAAAGAAGAAATCAGAGCAATAGAACTCAAAAGAGATAAGTCAAAACAAAGAGAAGAGCTATTAGAAAATGTAATAAATAGCTATGGGGGGTTTACCGAGTCAATTCAGTATCTGAACAGTGAAAATAGAATTGACAAGCAACTACTTTCTGATGTGCTAGATATAAAAGATCCAGAATATCAAGATATTATAGAGTTGTTTTTTGCACCGGTTCTGCAGCATATAATCGTTGATAGTTCTGAGATAGCATTTGATCTAAATAAAATGGTTAGAGATGCTCAAAAAGGCAAAGTGAATTTCTTTATAAATGTAAATTCAAAGTCAATTAAGAATGCAGCTCCTTCGGATAAATTCTCTCCACTTATTAATCAACTTAGTTTCGATAATGAGTTTAAAGATGTCATTGAACTGTTAAGTGAGCAATCCTTTATTTATGATGGCAGTTTTGAAGAATTAGTGTCTGAGAATATTAGTGCAGATATGACGATTCTTCTGCCGAAAGAGCTTATAATATACAAGAAAGGCGAATTGAGAGGAGGATCTGCTACACTTTTTGAAGGGGCAAATATTGGTAGGCGTAAAAATCTAGAAAAACTGAAGGATAGAATTGGAAAGCTAGAAAAGCAAATAGTAGGTCTTACCACTACTCTTGAAAAAGTGAATTTAGAGGGAAGCTACTATTTTGAACAAATAAATGATAAAAGAGAAAAACTTCAATCTTTATCAAAGCATGTTAAAAATGCTGAAAACGAAAAGAATGTAATCACTACTAGATTTAGTGTGAGAAGAAATATTGCCATTGAACTTAGTGAGAAAAACAAAGGTGCTCAACAGCATATACTGAATGTGGAGAGTGAATTAGAGGCTCTTGAAAAGTTAGGCGAAACATTCTCAGAAAAGACATTAGAGGAAAGCAATATCGAGCAGATGAAATCTGATTTTGATAAGTACCACAAAGAATTTGAACTTGCCAGAACTGCTAAAGATGAAATGCAAAATCAAATCTTGAAAAATGAAAATCAGATAAATCTCATTCAAAGGGACATCGATCAAATCAATAAGACAAAATCTGAAAAAGAAAACAGGCAAAAAGAAAACAAAGTAACCATAACCAAGAACGGTGAACGTATTGAAGAATTGTTAAAGAGTCTTGAAGAGGTCAAATCGAAAGTGGTCAAACTCTATGCTAATGAAAAAGAACAATTTCAGAAGTTGAACAACCAAGAAGAGGAATTCTTCAATACTAAATCTGGAATCTATGATAAGGAGAAAGAAATATTTGAGTTAAGAGGAAAAAGAGATAGAGTGATTCATTTGATTTCAACACTTCGAGAAAAATTAAATGATAAGAAAATCAAATTAAGAGGATGGAAAGATAGGATTGAAGTGGAATTCAACGAGAATATCACCAAATACGAAGTGCCAGAGAGCTATGTAGAAGTAGATTTAGATGATTTAGGAATTCAGAGAGAAAGCCTTCAGATTAAACTTAAAAGCTTTGGGGATATCAATCCACTTGCTATTGAAGCATATAATGAAATCAAATTAAGAGTAGATAAAATAACAACAGAGCGAGATGACATTCTGGATGCAAAAGTCAATTTGGAAGAAACCATAAGAGATATAGAACAAACAGCTTCTGATCTTTTTACAACAGCATTAGATCAGATTAGAGTTCATTTTAAAGAGGTATTCAGAAGTTTATTCTCTGAGGATGATGATTGCGATATTGTACTTCTAAATGCAGATACACCTTTAGATTCCAGCATAGAAATAGTTGCAAAACCTAAAGGCAAAAAACCAAAATCAATTAATCAATTATCAGGTGGTGAAAAAACACTAACAGCTGTTTCTTTCCTCTTTGCATTGTATCTTTTAAAACCTGCACCTTTCTGTATTTTCGATGAGGTTGATGCACCATTGGATGATATCAATATTCAAAAATTCAATAATATTATTCGCACTTTTTCTAAAGATTCTCAGTTTGTGATTGTGACTCATAATAAGTCGACCATGGCCGAAATGGATATTCTATATGGAGTATTTATGCAAGAAACTGGTGTGTCTGGTGTCGCCGCAGTTGATTTTAGAGAATTTAACAAAGTCGATTTGTTCAGTAAAAACTAAAATTCAACTAATCCATTATTTACTGCAAACATCACCAACTGAACTGGAGAATTAAGCTTTAATTTTTTCATTATGTTTTTCCGGTGTGTATATACTGTGTGAATACTGACGTTAAGTTCAGAAGATATTTCTTTGGCCAGTTTTCCGGAAGCGAATTGAGTAAGTACATCTCTTTCTCTTTCTGTCAGATGATCAATAGTACCATCTTTAGGATTATTTCCAAAAGACTTGCTTATTATTATATCTAAAATTTTTGAACAATAGAATTTTTGACTTTTGAGAGCGGAATCTATAGCCATTTGGATCTCATGCTCTTCACATTTTTTGGTCACATAGTTAGAGATTCCTCTTTCTAAAACCTCATATATGGACCTCTTATCATCATCATCGCTTACTACTACAATATTAGTTGTAGGACTAAGATCAGAAATCATGGAAATAGTTTCAATTCCAAAATAGCCATGTTGATTGTAGTCAATTATAATCAGATCTGGTGATTCTCTTTGAAGTAACATTTCTAATTCCTCATGCCTTTTAGCCTCTCCTACTACTTCATAAAATGGCTTCGAGCTAATCATGGCTTTTAATCCTTGCCTACTTAAAAATTCAGGATCTGCTATAATTACTGTATGTTTTTTCATTTATAACAATTAGGGTCAAAATCTATATGAAGATTTATTCTCTATATAAAGCTTGCAAGTTATTTTATGTTTTGAATAGAGTGGTAAAATCATTTATGTTTTTGATTTCAAAATTTGAATATCACTTTACTAAGATGCTATTTTTCTCTTTTGATACTTTACTTCAAGGAAAATAATAGTCTTTGAATGGTATTAAAAAACATGTCCCATGTGTGATTAAGATAAAGAAACATTTTCAAAATTGAGAATTCAAGAGATCAGAAGCCATTTTTCTGAACACACAATGCATTTATCAAAATTTGGATTAATATTTTTCATCGGTTCTAAATCAAAAATATTTCCCTTAAAAGCCCAAATAGAAACGCCTCTTTTTCTACATTAACACCCTAAAGATTAATTTGATGTATGAGAAGAATTATAAGAAAGCAGAATCAAGGTTTAATTTAATTAGTTTGTGGTTATTAATGGGCTCAGGATTCCATCCAAGCAATGGTCATAACTGTAATTAATCCTTCTAAACTTTCGCAAAAATTTAAAAGGACCAAGAGTCCTGTTACCTTTGTCTAGAAGAGATAAATCGTATTTAGACAATTTTTACAAAATAAAAAAGGAGGTCGAACTTTTTAGTAAGACCTCCTGTTGGTTTTAAAAGTTGTAAATTCTTTTGATCATAATAGAATGTCCAATTTCATTACGTATTAATAGATGCCAAAGATTATACCAGAATTCAAGATTAAATCGATCGACTTCAAAGGGAGTTTTGTCAAACCTCATGCTATTCAAGAGACTGAAAGACCTGAATATGCATTTATTGGCCGATCCAATGTAGGAAAGTCGTCATTAATTAACACTCTAATAGAAAGAAAGAACTTTGCTCGTACTTCAAATACTCCTGGTAAAACACAAGCTCTAAACCTCTACGTAGTGAACAACCAATGGAATATCATGGACTTACCTGGATACGGGTATGCACGAATATCAAAAGTGCAAAGAGCGAAATGGAGGAAGATGATCGATCAATATCTATCCAAAAGGCCAAATTTGGTCTGTGTTCTACAGTTAGTGGATACTAGAATACCTCCTCAGGATATAGATTTGGAATTCGCCAATTGGTTAGGAGAGAATACTATTCCTTTTGTAATTGTTTTTACAAAAAGTGACAAATTGAAACCACTTGAACTAGAAAAGAATGTTTCCATTTTTAAAAATAAGATGTTAGAAACATGGGAATCATTACCTTCGCTTTTCATCACTTCATCTGAGACTAATAAAGGAAGAGATGAGGTTTTGAATTTTATATTAGAAACAAATCAGAATCTTGGCGGAGAATAAGATAGAATTTAAGGGACCTTTCCCGTCCATAATCGAAAATCTTACGGATTGGCCAATCTCAAGATTCTATCGTGACAGAAAAAAAATAGTAGAAGAGTTAGGGGAACTTAGCTATAAAAGTATTCTAGAAAAGTACGGCGACAACCTACCTGATGTACTCAAACAGACCATACACTCTGAAACCATAAGATCCAAAAACATACCCTGGCAAGTAGATCCTCCAGATGAATTAGACTACTGGAAGGAGTTAGGCTCAGAATTCAAAAGAATAGCGCTTACTGAAGAAGGTCAACAAGCAAAATATCAAGATTTATGTAAAAAGATAATAAGGAGATATGCTGAGGAGATTCCAGGAGATTTCGTTCCCAAAACTTTTCTTTTTGCGAGAAAATTTTTAACTCGAATGTTTGGTGCCATTTACAATCCTTGGTATAAGAAAGATCAGAATGGAATGTGGTGGGGAAAAAGAGATGAAGTCCTAAATAAATTCAAAGTTACAGGCCCTGTAGAGAAAATTAGATCATTATTTGATCGAACCTCCGTTGTAGTTGTCCCTACACATTTTAGTAATCTTGATTCTCCACTTATCGGATACGGCATTGAGACTATGACAGGACTTCCAGCATTCTCCTATGGTGCTGGACTTAATTTGTATGATTATGAATTAGCTGCCTATTACATCAGCAGACTAGGTGCCTATAAAATTGACAGAAGAAAGAGAAATGGTATTTATCTAAACACTCTCAAGGAGTTTAGTGTAATCAGCTTTTTAAAGGATTTAAATACCGTGTTTTTTCCTGGCGGAACCAGATCAAGAAGTGGAGCTTTGGAGGATAGCCTTAAATATGGATTACTAGGAACACTAATAGAAGCTCAAAATTATAATTATAAGAATGGGTTAAATAAAAAAGTGATGATTGTCCCACTTGTGGTCAGCTATCATTTCATTTTTGAAGCTGAAGAACTGGTGAATCAGCATTTGAGAAAAGAAGGCCGAGCCAATTATATATCTTCAAAATCTAAGAAAAAAGCTTCGTTTTTCCATCTATTACAAAGATTCCTAAAGTCTGACACTGAGGTTTATATGTCATTTGGAGAGCCTATTGATGTTTTTGGAAATATTTTAGATGATCAAGGCAATAGTTTGAAAAATGGTGAAATTATAGATATTGAACAACACTTTATTAGTGAAGAGAAAGTGACCTTAGATAAACAACGAAATGATGTTTATACAAGAGTATTAGCGCAACAAATAGTAGAAAGTTACAAGACTGAAAATGTGGTATTGTCTAGCCATGTTGTAGCATTCTCTGCATACTATTTAGTAGAAAAGAAATATTCTGATTTGGACAAATTCACGTTACTCGGATTGTCTTCAGATCAAGTAGAACTTGAAAAAGACAATTATCATAGCTTAGTTAGAGAACTCATTGAGGAGTTAAAGGTAATGAGTGTTAATGGAGAACTTAAACTGGCTCCGATACTGCATGAAGGTATAGAAAAAGTGATAGACGATGGAATTAAACATCTCAGTTCATTTCATGTTAATAAACCTTGGTATAAAACAGAAAGCAAGTACAAGACTATGAACTTAAAGTTGCTTTATTTTTATCATAACAGACTCTTAGGCTACGATTTAAAGAAAAGACTACAAGAAAAAACAGAATTAATTTCAGCTTAACCTTTTTCAATTTATGAACTTTAAATACCTATTGTGAGATACATAGCCTATGACCTAGAAGCTACATGTTGGATGGGTAGGCCTCCTAAAGGTATAACTGAAGTGATAGAAATAGGGGCTTATAAGTTAGATGAATACGGTCAAGTTGTAGATATTTTTTCAAAATTCATAAAACCTATAGTCAATCCTCAACTTTCAGGTTTTTGCAAAAAACTTACTACAATCCAGCAAGAAAATGTAGATAGAGCTGATAAGTTTCCGAAAGTGGTCAGTGCTTTCATGGATTTTTGCGAAATAGATTCTGATGACTATATTTTATGTTCTTGGGGACCTGCAGATCCAAGATTATTGGGAGGAGATTGTGAATTGCATAAATTAGAAAGTGAATGGTTAGATGCCAGCATTAATATCAAGAAACAATATCATGCGATGAAAGATGATAAAGTAGAAAGAGGTCTCAAAGCAATTACAAAGAAGGAAGGATTTGAGTTCACCGGAATCCATCATAGAGCTATTGCAGATGCAGAAAACTTAGCAAAAATTGTGGCAAAATATATCGATGAATGGGTGGTCTGAAAATTTTAAGAAAACTATAATCGAAGGAGCACTAACTTTTATCTAATTCTTACGTCAATAGAACGAACTACTAAATAAATTATATTCAAACAAAAATAAAAACATGATGAAGTATTCAAAATTAATTTTCTCTTTGATCTTTGGAGTAATTATGACACAGTCCATTTTTGGCCAAGATCAAGGTCATATTTCATATGAAATAACCGAGGCAACATCCGACAATCCCCAAATCCAAGCTCAAATGGAAATGATGAAAGGATCCACGACAGATGTTTACTATTTAGGAGACGAATCTCTCACTGTCAATAATATGATGGGTGGCATGATAAATATTATGATGAAGTTAGATACTGAGGGAATGAAAATGACATTTGATATGATGGGCCAAAAGTTTTTGATTCCAATGACAAAAGCTGAAATGGAAAAAATGAAAGCAGAAGGAGACAACCCAATGAGCGAGCTTAACATCACTTATGATGAAAGTGATACTAAAGAAATTGCTGGCTTTACTTGTTATAAAATGGAAGCATCACCTGTTACCAATCCTGACATAGTAATTGAAGCTTATATTACTGAAGAAATCAGTACTAATGCTGCGCTTATTCAGGGCGTAGACATGGAGCAATTTAAAGGTTTTCCTCTTGAAATAATTGCTAATATGGGTCCAGTTGTCATGACAACTACAGCAAAAGCATTTGAAGCTACATGTGATGCTACATCACTAATGATAAATACAGATGGCTATACAGAGATGACTCTTGAGGAGTTTACAGCTAGTATGGGTCAAATGGGAGGCGGTTTCGGCTTCTAAAAAATTAAAACATTAAGAATGAAAATCGCATCCTGAAGTTCAGAATGCGATTTTTTTATGTCATAAAACCAAAACATTGAGAAATTCAATGGAGAGATAATAAATGTGATTAAGGATTCTCATCATCCATTTTTTATTCTTATTAGTTTTCCATTTTCTTCATCAGTGAGCAGATATAACTTGCCTTTTGGAGAAACTACCGCTTTTCTCAATCTAACTCTATCATTTATAAATAACTCTTCGACTCCTATTACTTTTTGGTCTTCAATGTTTATTCTCCAATGGCTTCCTTTGCTGAGACCAGGAACTATTAGATTGCCTTTCCATTGAGGAAAATCTGAACCTTCATAAAAAGTCAAGCCGGTAGGTGCAACTGTCTGATCCCATGAATGTATAGGGTCAGTGAAGACTAGATTAGAATCTATAGGAGGATTGTAACCTTCAGATCTGTATTTCCCACTAGTGCGATGCGGCCAACCATAGTTTGCTCCTGATTCCAAAATATTTAGTTCATCACCTTGTATTGTTCCATGATCACTAAACCATATTTCATCAGTATTTGAGTCAACTGCAAGTCCTTGTGTCGCTCTGATACCAATAGCATATAGACCTTTTACAGCTTGAGGTCCAAAATCTGGGTTGTCTTCAGGAATTGAACCATCAGGATTTATTCTAAAAACCTTTCCTCTTTTATCCGAAAAATCTTGTGCTAATGGTAGCACGGGATTATTGTGCTCAAACAAGTTTCTTTCTCCAATTGTAATGTACAATTTCCCGTCCGGCCCAAATATCATTCCTCCTCCATAATGAAATGGTCCATGAGAGTAGGGGGCAGCAACAAGAAGAGTCTCCAATTCAGAAAGTGAACTTCCATTTAATCTGCCTCTTACCACCTTAGTTGTACTAGCTCTATCGTCATTCTCAGCAGCATATGAAATATAGATGTACTTATTATCTATAAAGTCTGGATCGAGTAATACTTGAAACCAGCCAGCATTATAACTATGAACCTGTCCATGTGAATTGGGAGAAATGTCCCCCAGGCATGATTTGAAGTATCAATGAGTATTTTTCTTCCAACGTCAAGGGGAATACCTGTTATTTTGGTACTTTCTTTTGTTTCAAGATTTACCTTTTATAGATCTCCATCTTTTTCCGCTATAATAACATCTGATTCAGAGATAAAAGCCATGCTCCAAGGATGATTAAGGTTTTCAATAATAACCTTCTTTACAGGATTTGCAATAGATTCTTCAGGTCGTTTGGGAATGGGCTCGGCAGAAGTACATTTGGATATAATCTTCCATTTACCTTCTATTTTTTTAAGAAGCAAAAGGTCATAATATCTGTTGCCAAAGAAAGGAATGTCAATTGCGATTTTAGCATATGCTACATCTAATACTATATCAATGGTCACAATTCTCCCATCTCTGTCACTCTTCACTCCTGGATTTCTATTATACCATGATGCATATTCCTCTGAAGTAACCGCCCATAATGAATCCTGATCATTGTATAGATACATTTTGGTTCCAGGATAAAATGCACTCCTTATTTTATCCGCATTTCGATATGTTGTTCCTTCTATAAAATCATTAACCACTTTATTTATTAGATCATGATCCTTTTGAGATCTCAAAATATTTGAGTTTAAGACAATAAGAAGTAGTGTGATAAATACCTTTTGCATAATGTCAATTTTGTTTAGGATGAATATATCTGCAAAAGATTAATCAAAATTGAATATCAATAAATATAAGGTCCAAGATTATAATGTCGGACTGATTAAATTCTTTTTCTAGGAGTTCTCAGATTTAAGAAGCCCCTTTTTATATTCTGAAGGTGTGGAGTTAGTAATTTTTTTGAAAGCAGCAAAAAAGGAAGATTTGGAATTAAATCCAGATTCATAGCCTATTCCCTCAAGAGACAGGTCTTCTCTTTCCAACATTAAACTCTGGGCCTCTTTGACTCTAAATTCATTTATATAGTGCGCAAAACCATATGAGTAGAAATCATTAAGGACCTTTGATAAAGTGTGTGATGACATATTATTATTCATTGCCAATTCACTCATTTTCAGCTTTGGGTTCTTAAACGGTTTTTGTAAATACATAAAAGTATTTACTTGTTGGAGTAGTAAATGTCCATTTACAAGAGGTGATAAGCTTGAAGATTTTGGAGCGATAGTCTTGTTGGCAGAGAGTGCCCTCCATAGTAAATAGTAAAACACAAATGAAAATCCTAAGGCTCCCCAGATATATGTAAACCCATCAACATAAAGTGCAAACTGGTAAGTACAGGTAATGAAGACAATTCCACCAATAATCGTGAGTAGATATTGATCTCTTTGATCCAGTGAACTATAATTTGTTAGTGCTTTTTGTAGTAAAGGTCTACTTTCATAAATTCCTAAGAAGGCATAAATAATCCAAACTACATAAATGCCGTATGACACTATATAACCGTTCCAAATATCAGGTCTAGTGCGGTATGGAAACAAAATTCCGATAATAACAATCATAACCAAAAGACCAGCCAACAAGCACAAATCCATCATTTTCATTCTCTTCTCTTCTCGAAATATTGACTTTAAATACAGGAAGAATAATGGGCCTATAAAAACACAGGCAGAAAGCCCAATCTGTAAAATCAAACGATCTGTACTTTCTGTGAAGTATAACAATACAGACTTCCCAATACGAGTACTCAGTGCTAGTAGCAACCCTCCAAAATAAATGTCAGATACAGCATTCTGCTTTTTTAGAATTAAAAATGCACCCAACAGGAAACCGTTTACAACACCAAGGCTAGCCAAAATATATAAGAGATACATATGTTGAATTCAGAGCATCAAGATTAGCAAATATGTTATTTGCGAACAAGAGATTTAACCAATTTTCCTATTGACAATCCTTGAACTAGAATTGAAAATAGTACAACGATATAAGTAATGGCTAAAATAATATTGCCTGACATCTCTTCCGAAAGAGACAAAGCCAATGCAAGTGATATTCCTCCTTTTAGCCCTCCCCATGTTAGAATTGTGCTGGTTTGCAAGAAATCATGATCTTTATGTTTGAAAAAAGAAAAAGGTAAAATGATAGAGATCCATCTTGCTGCGATTACTATTAAAATGGCAACTAATCCACCGATAACCAGATTTGAGTTGAAATCTAAAAGGTGAATAGCCAACCCGATCATCACAAATAATACACCATTTAATCCTTCATCTAAAACCTCCCAAAGATCATCGAGATGAATTCTAGATCTTTCATTGAAAGATTGATGAAATATTTTATGCCCTAAAAAAAGGCCAGCAACTACCATGGCAAGTGGCCCAGACATATGAAAAATAGAAGCAATGGAATACCCACCAATGGCAAATGCAATTGAAAGTATTATACATAACTGAGCATTCTCTTGTACACTTTTGATAAGTTGATATGCTATCAATCCAATCAAGCCACCAAGAACTATACCTCCAATTACTTCTTCTACAAATAACAATAATATTTCAGTTCCAATGGGTTTCATACCATGTCCCATTCCTTCCGAAAACAGTAATATACCCGTGAAAACAACTACACCAACACCGTCATTAAAAAGAGATTCTCCCTCGATTTTTAATTGTAAGGATTTAGAGACACCAGCTTGTTTGAGAATAGCAATAACTGCAATAGGATCTGTGGGAGAAATTAATGCGCCAAATAGAAGAGCATGAGTAAATGGAAGGTCAATTCCAATAAGTGGTAAGATATAATAAACCAAAGTACCTACAATAAAAGTCGAAATCAAAACACCTATTGTAGCAAATAAGAATACTGACCATTTCTCCATTTTCAATTCCTGAATATCTACATGGAGTGCCCCAGCAAAAAGAAGAAGACTCAGCATAACATCAAGAAGCAATGTTCTAAAATTTGCACCAATTACTAGATCACAAAAGAAATTATAAGCACTTGGGAATAAAGGTTCAGAAGCAATTACTAAGACAGCTGTAATTAGTGACAGGATCATTATACATATGGTAGAAGGAAGCTTTATCCATCTATAATTTAGATATGAAAACAGTGCAGCGACAAGAAATATTAAGGAAAATGATTGAAACATAATTTATTACTATTTACCCATTTAAAGTATATCTATTTGCTAACCTAGGTGTCGGTTGGGTGGTTTGAAGCCTAAGGTATTAATATCCAGGATTTTGAATAAGTATATCCGATCCTTGAAGATCGATTTCATTTTGCGGAATAGGTAAGTACTCACTTTTACCAGATGTGATGAAGTAAAAAAACTTATCAGTTTGACTTGGAAGAGATTCGATAATTTCAAAGTTGATATTTAAATCTTCTTCATTATAAGTAACAATTCTGCCTGTAACAACTGACATCTCACCCATATTATAGTTTTTACTTATAGATAAGTAATGATTTAACAATCCTAAATAAGCTTCACATCAGCCATACACTCTATAACGGCAGGACCTTGCACGGCCATAATAGCTTCCATTTCTTTGTATAATTCTTGTTTATTTTCGACCCTCACTCCATGAGCTCCACATGATTTGGCAAATTCAGCAAAGTTGGGATTATGTAATTGAGTTTTCCATACATCAAAGTTTCCAGCTCTCTGCTCTTTAGATATTTTACCCAATTCTCCATTATTGACCACCACCAGTTTGACATTCATATTATACTTTACCAGAGTCGATATTTCAGCCAAATATTGCCCTAGACCTCCATCACCTGCTACAGCAATAACTGGTCTAGAATCTCCTACAGCAGCCCATGCTCCAAGTGCAGCAGGAAGTGCGAAACCAATGGATCCAAGATATCCAGACATTAGAAAGCTATTGTTCTTACTCTCATAATACCGACCAAATGAATATGCATTATTCCCTACATCAACACACATTACAGCATCTTCATAAGCAAATTGATTTAGCGCATCAAAGATGGATATGGAACTTATACCCTCGCCTCGATCTTCCAAAAGCCTTTTGGCTTTCTCTGCCTTCCATATTTTCCACCTATTAGCTACATCAGATATTTGGTCAACGGAATTCATCTTGCCTTGCAATTCCTTTTTCATCAACTTCACTGTTACTGAAATTTCTCCCCAAAGTTGGATATCCACTTTATGATGTTTAGCCAATGCCATAGGATCAAAATCCACTTGAATAGTTGGGATCTTAGGGGTAATACCTGTATGCTTAGAAAATGATGCTCCTAAAACCAATAATGTATCGGACTCATTCATGAGCCAGGAAGCAATAGGTGTACCACTTCTACCAAGAACTCCTCCCGCCAAAGGGTGCTTATCTGAAATCAGCCCTTTGCCTTTAAAAGTAGTTACTATAGGAATTCCCAGCTCTTCAGCCATTGTAATAATTTCAGGCATAGCCCATTTCGCTCCGTGACCTACTATGATTACTGGCCGCTTTGACTTTTTCAGAAGATTAATAGCTTCAATCAAAGACTCTTCTGGCGGTGATATGTTTTGAAGAGTAACTCTTTGTTCGTTTGTTTTTGACTTATTATTAGAAGGAAGCACTTGTACTTCATCCGGAAAAGTAAGATGCGAGACTTCTCTTTTGATTAATGCATTCTTTATAGCTAAACTCATTAACTCAGCATGACGACTATTCACTTGAACTCGATGATTAAAGTCAGCAACAGTACTAAATGCCTGTACTAAATCTAGCTCTTGAAAATTGCCAGTTCCTATTACTTGAGTGTCTACTTGCCCCGTTAAGGCCAACAAAGGAGCTCGATCCACTTTCGCATCCCAAAGCCCTGTATAAAGATTTGTAGCACCGGGGCCTGCAATTGTGAAGCATGCAGCCGGTCGGCCTAAAAGCTTACCATAAGCAGAACATGCAAAAGATGCTGCACCTTCATGCCTTATTCCAAAAAATCGAAGTTTCCCTTCTCCCTCTTGCCTCTGCATGGCATCTGCTAATCCTAAATTAGAATGTCCTACCATTCTAAAGACAGTATCTACGCCCCAGTTTACCATAGTCTCCACCATTACATCAGAAATATTTCTGACATGCTCTTTTTTAGAATCAACTTTAATAAAAACTTTTCCATCTTCTACCTTCGTATCAAAAGTTTCAACGCCATCATCAAATCCGGGTACTTTGCCACTGCATGGTTCATAATCCCAGCCATGCCAAGGACATCTCAAAAGACCATTTTCTATAGACCCTTCTCCTAATGGTCCACCCTGATGTGGACATTTATTATCAAGAGCACAAAATTTATTCTCGAAATGGGCCAAACAGTAGTCCTTATTTTCAGCAGTAACTGTCATGACTCTACCTTCTGCCAATTCCGCTGTTGATTCAAGAACTTTTACCCACTTGTTTTTAGCGTTATTCATGTCTTTATTTTATCTTTTTTAGCTCTTGATTTGTCATCATTTTTATCAAAAATGTCGCCAAATCACCTTTTATGTTTAACACAGCCAAGGGCCTTCCCCTTGGCTAATATCTTAGAGGCCTACAGCCTCCTTTTCATTTTCATATGCCAGAGAACTGGTTTGGTTTTTGATTATCCATTTTGCACAATGTCTCAGAACCTTCTCCTAACACATTCTTAAAACTGAGTCGATTTATATCGCTACTTACTTCGATATACCTCCAGTTATTGATGCTATAGGAGTTTCCACTGAATTTGACTATTTCTCCGGCAAGAGGCACTAATTCATTATTGATATCATTTCCGCTTTGTCCCTTGATAATGTAATATTCATCGATGGCCTCATCAAATATTACTGCTGGAATTCCACCTTGTATACATAATGCTGCACAAAATTTATGAACTGGTCCATCACCTGGATTCATTACACCGAAGAAACATTTAGCATCAAGAATTTCTCCTTTTAATGAAATAGGACCTAATTCAGTTTTCTCTAAAATATCATTAGATGTGGGAATATTGTGTTCCACTATTGACTCAACCTGATTTGATAGTTCTATCAGATTTCTACCATTATATGATATGGCTGTACCTTCAATTTTTAATAGACTATTATCTAATTGAACATTATTCAACTCCTCATATTTATTAATACTTCTCGAAGCTGAAAACTTTCCAAAATCTATAAGCAGATGATCTTCATTTCCTATAGTCAATCTAGGTACTGGTTGCATGTGAAGAGTGCCCTGGTATTCTTGAAGATTTCCGAAAGTATATTCACTATCTTTTAATTCTTCGCTTAAGTTCGGAAGAGCAATAGCAATAATAACTGCTACAATACTAATAGCCATCACAGCTCTCTTCAGAAACTGAGATAGAGACAATGGTACATCAGCAGCCCAACCAATGAAGAAGTCTTCTTGCTCAGAATCATCAGATTTATTAAGCATTAACGGATCTACTTCAGTGCCTTCTGGATGAGCCTCTGGGTTTAGATAAACGTCATTACTGACTAGTTTTAAATCAAAAGTTGCAATTTTCTCATTGAATGGTGGTGGAGCCTGACCATTATGCGGGAGGTATTGAAACCCATGCCATGGACAGGTTATGCATCCGTCCAAAATTTTTCCTTCACCTAATGGGCCACCCTGATGTTTACAATAATTAAATACTGCTGATAACTTATTATCATATTTAAAAACAGCAATACTTTGTCCTTTGTGATTTACAACTTTTGCCCTATCTGTAGGTATATCATCGGCATTTCCCACAAGGATAAATCCTTCTTTCAATAAGCTTCTTCTCTCCTTCTTCAATTTTGAATCGCTTATGGCAGAATTGATATGAAGCCCAATTACTAAAAGCACTCCCAAATAATAAATCAAATTCATTCCAATACTAACATCTCTCTGAAGTGCACCTGTGAACACATGAGCGACAATAAGGGCATATGCCAAATACACCATCATGTGCAAGTATTTCCAAATTCTAGGGCTTATTTTTTCTAACCAAAAGTCATGACTAGTCACAGCCATAACAAACAATATGAGAAAGGCAAAAAAGCCTAAGGTCATAAATGGAAATCCTTCAAAACTAGAATAATCATTGGTAGATCTGAAAAGGGATTCTAAAATGCTGATACTTCCAAATCCCTGATAGTATAAAAGAGACATTACTCCATGAATTAATGTTATAAAGAACATCGTAACTCCGAGATGTCGTCGATTATAAAGTATAGGAAGAAACTTTTTATTCAATCTCGACAAGGGGCCTAATAATAAAATGAAATGGATCATTAACACTGCCAAAGAACCTGTAGACTTTATGATCAATAACTGAGGTTGGATATTCGGATATAAGAAATACAATGAACCTATATAAATCAAGAGATACAATGCTACAATGCCGAGCATAATCTTATCAAACCTCTTTTTATAAGGAGTCCAACTGACGATTTTGAATGTAGCTCCCATATTATATTGACTGAATTGATTTGAATATTAATACACAAAGGAGCAAAGCCAAAATGATCCAAATGATCCTATGATATTTTCTTTGATGTAAGTTCATATTAATCTTTAAAATGGATTCACCCCGGCATAGTTGATTCCTGTCAATTTATGAATGTCAATGTCAAAAGTACTCAGGTCTTCATGGTTAAATTTGTTCACATGGTCATGACCACAGGAGCGAGCTACTACTTTAACCAATTCGTTCATGGCATCAAAATAATTAAATAATTGCTGGGCCGACTTTTCTATTTCCAATCGTGATCTGAGACTTTCTTTTTGGGTTGCTATGCCCACAGGGCAATTATTGCTATTACAAGCTCTCATTCCCAAGCATCCTATTGCTTGCAACGGCGAATTAGACATAGCCACAGCATCTGCACCCATCATCATAGCTTTTGCTACATCTTCGGCTACTCTAAGCCCTCCAGTAATAACTAGTTCTATATCAGAATCACTTGAATCTAAATGCTTTCTAGCACGGGCTAATGCAGGAATGGTAGGTACGTTAATATTGTTTCTTAGTACTGTTGGCGCAGCTCCTGTTCCACCACCTCTGCCATCTAAAATGATATAATCTACACCTATGTTTAGAGCGAAATCAATATCCTTTTCTATCCGACTTGCAGCCAATTTAAATCCAACAGGTATACCTCCAGTTTCACTTCTTACTTTATCCGCAAACTCTTTAAAATCACTTACAGTTTTCATGTCAGGAAAAGCAGCGGGAGAAATAGCAGTTTGCCCAACGTCTAGTCCTCTTACAGCAGCTATTTCACTTGTCACTTTTGTCCCTGGAAGATGTCCTCCGGTACCTGTTTTTGCACCTTGACCCCCTTTAAAATGAAAGGCTTGAACTTTGTGTAGTTTATCCCATGAAAAGCCAAATTTCGCAGAGGCCAATTCATAAAAATATCTTGAATTATTGGCTTGTTCATCAGGAAGCATTCCTCCTTCTCCAGAACAAATTCCTGTTCCAGCCATTTCAGCACCTTGTGCTAGAGCAATCTTAGCTTCTTTTGACAAAGATCCAAAAGACATGTCTGAAACGAAAAAGGGTTTTTCGAGTCTAAGCGGCTTTTTTGCTGAAGAACCAATAGTGACTTCTGTACTGACCTGCTCATCGTCTAACAGTGGATGGTAGGCCAGCTGAGCAGGTAAAAATTGAATGCTCTCCCATTTAGGCAAAGTGTTCCTATCCACGCCCATCGCTGCTGATGGGCCGTGATGTCCATGATTCTTTAATCCGTTTTGAGCTAAATCTTTTATAAATAGAGAATAGGGTTCTGTGGATTCAGGATGAGTGTCCGCATAGGCACCTAGATATTGATCTCTTTGAAATGGTTATGGATTTATTTCTTCAAAAGCAATGACCTCAGCACGATCTACAAAGACAACACCATCTTCAACAAGATGATTGAATTTATGAAGCTTCTCTTTATTGTCATACTCGCTTACCCCAGAATCGAGTCTATAATCCCAATTATGAACACCACATACAATATTTTCACCACTCACCTTACCATCCGACATCAATGCTCCTCGATGTACACATCGCCCATACAATACAGATATTTGGTTGTCATATTTAATAATGACAAGATCCGTGTTTTCTACTAGAGCATGTGCTGGCTGACGATCTTCCAATTGATCTACACGAATTATTTCAATTCGATTTTGAGGAGAATTTGAACTCATTTATTTCTGTTTATTGGTCTTGGCAAATTAGCAAGATTAATTGTTTTATAACTATCGGATTTCAATATACGTAAGGTGTATAAGATTATGTGCTGACAGTAGTAGACAATTTCATTATGAGTCCCAATAAGGACAAGATTGTTCATTTTGAACTATTATTTGTTATTGTCTTTAATTGGATCATCAATTGTTCTAAAAGTCAAATTAACTCTAGGATTATTATTTTTTTTAGTTGGAGGTAATCTGTGTAACCAATGAGTTTGGGTGTTACCTTTCATAACAAGTAGACTTCCCCTTTCCAAAACAATGTCAATTTTTATTTTGGTTTTTTTATGTTTGAAAGAAAACCTTCTCTCTGCACCAAAACTTAAGGATGCTATTGCTCCATTTTGTTTTAATTCTCTTTCTCCATCACTATGCCACGACATGCCTTCAGATCCATTGTGATACATATTAAGAAGGCATGAATTAAATGTCTCACCAGACCTCTCCTCGGCAAAACGCTTCAGTTCTAATAACTCATAAGTCCATGGAAGAGCTAATTTTGTATTATTAGAATAGGTATATTCAAAAGCTTTATCACCGTACCAAGCTACTTTTCTTTTTGATTCTATTCTTTTACCAAAAATAATAGCTATATCCTTTTTCCAATTGATACTATTAATCAATTTATTAAAATACATATTAGCAATAGAAAAGGTCATAATGCTCCCATAATAGTATGCCTCACCATCACATGGTAAAAGGTTCAATTTATGATTGGGGATTGTATTAAATAAGTCCATTTAGCCACCATTTTATTTTAAAACTATTCGAGTACAATCAAGAAATGGAGATAAAATATTTTCTCAGAGGTTTTAATAATCTAGTAAATCTTCATTCTGTACCCAAGTACGAATGCTAAACTTCAGAATAATATTTTGGTTTAGCCTATACCTTGAAAAAATGAATTCCGACTTCTTAGTCGGCCAGTAAAGTTTTGATTCGAATGTTCTATTGTAATTTTAAGCTCACTACAATGCTAAAAATAAAACAATTTGAAAATAGACATTCGTTTTGTATATGCCGCGAAAAACCTCTAAAAATAAGATTACTATTCAGATTGATTGTTAAGACTGTCCAAGTCACTAAAAAAGAATTTACGATCCAGAATTTACTTTCAGATATTTATGCCATTACCACCAGCCCAATAATTTCCACCACAATAATCCTATTGGAATCCATATCAACAAGTGATATATAGAAACTACAAATCCAATACTAAACCATTTTGGGGCTTCTACATATCCCAGGCCATAATATATGATAATAGGCCCTGATGAGTAGTTTGTCATACATCCACAAATACATGAAAAGTAAGCGAACACGGCAACAGCCAACATCGGTTCTGAACCAGCTGCAAGACAAACAGCAAAGAATGGTACTACCATGGAGGCAATATGTGCTGTAAGCATACTGAAAGCGTACATACTATAGAAATAAAATAGTCCTAGTAAAAGTATCAACAATACACCATTAAAATCTGATACTAAAATTTGAACATTGTCGACAAACCACGTAATAAATCCATAATCTAAAAGCATATTGGCCATTGTGAGGAGACCACCAAGCCATACTAATGTATCCCATGCTTTATAATTTTTTGTAACATCTTCCCATGTTTGGGCATTGGTAAGAAGTAAAATTACAACTCCAATCCAAGCTACTAAAGTTGTCCCCATGCCATGCAGAAATTTAGTAGTCCATAGTAATAGTAAAAGCACCAATACGGTGAACATGACTTTCTCCTTCCAATGGACAGGCCCCATTTCCTTTATTGAATTTCTGGCTTCTTCCTGGGCAAGTGTCCCGTCAGTCATTGTAGGTTTTGCTAAAAAGTCTAGAAGTATGGGTAATAATAATAATGCCACTAATCCAGGAACAATGGATCCTAAAATCCAAGTGCCCCAACCGAATTCTATTCCAAAAACATCATTTGCTGCTTTTGACACCAAAGGATTAGCAGCCATTCCAGTCATGAACATAGAGGCGACTGTGAGGTTGGCATGTGCACCCACCAAACTTAAATACTGACCTGCCTTTTGTGGTGAATCATTTGATTTTGATCCTAAGGAATGAGATAATGAATTGACAATAGGGGCGTGTATACCTCCTCCTCTCGCTGTATTAGATGGCATTACAGATGCAAGAAGGAATTCTGAACCACATATGGCATAAGCCAAACCTTTAAGTGTTTTACCAAGCTTAATTACAAGCAGCAATGCCACTCTATATCCAAATCTTGTATCAATTACTGCTTGGGCTAATAAGAAGGCCCCAACCACAAGCCAGACCGTAGAATCACCAAAACCCGAAAGAGATTCTTTTATGGATAATGTGTTAGTAGCAGTGAGAAATACAAGGCCGATAATAACACTCATCCCCATTGGGAATGGTCTTAAGATAAAACTAACTATTACAGCCATAAAAACAGCAAAAATATGCCATGCCCTGGGCTCCATTTCTACCGCAAAATCTAAATGCCAAAGGACAATTCCCACGGCAACACTTCCGATAATTTTTATTGACCTATTTTCAAAATTGATATTCATAGTAATGAAATGCTATAATAAAAATTAATTCGGGAAGAGATGATTCTTGACTCAGTTTATCTTATAAAATATGGTCAATGATTAGTTTGCATACATAAATTATGAGAATGTCTAAAGAAAAAAGTTTTTGGGGATGGGGATATGCAGATTATAAAGTTGATCCCTCGCGAATAGAAGCATTCAAAACACTAATGACTGGAATTGCGAATGTTGAAACATTTAGTGATAATAAAGAACCAAATATTAATGCCCTCACTCTGAGAAAACCGCGTTTTTCTATAAGCGATAAATTATCATCCATTTGCTCAGATGACACAAAAGACCGAGCATCTCATTCTTTTGGAAAATCATTTAGAGACATTTGGAGAGCTTCTAAAGGCCTTTTTGACAACCCACCTGATTATGTGGCATATCCTAGGACAGAAGATGATATACATGAACTGTACAACTTTGCCGCAGCAAGAAATATTTCCATTATTCCTTTTGGTGGAGGTTCTTCAGTGGTTGGAGGCATTGAGCCAACTTTGAGCAATAATTATAAAGGTGTGATTACAGTAGACTTAAAACACTTTAATCAAATATTGGAGATAGATAAAAAGAGTAGAAGTGCAAGGATACAAGCCGGAATATTCGGTCCTGAATTAGAAAGAGGATTAAAACAACATGGGTTAACACTAAGGCATTTTCCTCAGAGCTTTGAGTTTTCAACTCTTGGAGGATGGATAGTAACACGATCTGGTGGTCATTTTGCTACAGTATATACTCATATTGAGGAGTTTTTACAATCAGTAAGAATGGTTACACCTAATGGAATCCTACAAAGTAGAAGACTTCCAGGATCAGGAGCAGGTCCTAGTGAAGAACGATTTGTGGCAGGGTCAGAAGGCATTTTTGGTATAGTAACTGAAGCTTGGATGAGACTTCAAGAAATACCTAAATTCAAATCTGCACAGACAGTGAAGTTTACTTCGTGGAAAGCGGCAGTTGAAGCATGTAGACTCATAGGACAGTCCGGTCTTAATCCTGCTAATACTAGACTTATAGATAAAACTGAAGCACTAATAAATGGATTAGGGGATGGTCAAAATCATATTGTAATATTAGGATTTGAAAGTGCTGACAGAGACATGAAAGTATATATGGATCAAGCTCTTGACATTTGTAGAAAGTGCGAAGGTTCATGGGAAATTAAGAACAAGTCAATCACAAGAGATAGTAAAGCAGATGCATGGAAAAAGTCCTTCTTGGAAGCTCCTTATCTCCGAGATGAAATGATAAGAAAGGGTTGCATCCTTGAGACATTTGAAACATCGGTGACCTGGGATCAATTTGATACATTCCATTCAGAAATGATGAAGAGGGGAAGAAGTGCAATTGATAGCATCTGTGGAGGTGGAATAATTACATGTAGGTTTACACACCTCTATCCTGATGGTCCTGCTCCCTATTATACTATAATTGCTAAAGGTCAAACAGGAAATGAGATTGAGCAATGGGACGCTATTAAGAAAATTGTATCGGATACTATTATAGAACTAGGTGGTACAATTACGCACCACCATGCAGTTGGTAAGGATCATCAACCTTTCTATGAAAAACAAAGATCAGATGTATTTGCAGAAAGTTTAAAAGCTGTAAAAGATAAACTAGATCCGAAATGGATATTGAACCCTGAAGTATTAATCACGAGGAATCACTCAACATAGTAAGCTCCTTCTAATACCCAATCGCCAACTTTAGGATTACTGAATACTACAAAATCGTCAATCAGTTTGACATCTGAAAGTGTGGTCTTTGTAAGATTCTGATTTTTTAATTGGAAAGCAAAATAGTCTTCACCTTCTTTTAAAACACCGCTCAGTGGAAGGCCTTCTTGTTCTGTAGGACTCATTTGCAATTCAGCATTCACAAATAGTCCTGCAACAAATATTTTTTTATCCTTATGATTTATATGACAATGTACCTGAAGAGTCGACTGATTATTATGAATCATAGGATTAATCTTAACTACTTCTGCATGGTATTCTTTACTGCTTCCAGGTATTGTGAAAATTACTTTTTGCTCTAATTCCACTGAACCAATGTCCTTAGATAAAATCTGAAGTTCGAGGTGAATATGGTCAATATCAGCAATCTCCATTAATTGCGTTTCTGGTACAATCATTTGTCCTTTGTTCACTGATACTTCATGCACATATCCTGACTGACTAGAATAAATACTGATCGATGATTGGTAATTTGAATTGTTTTCTAATTCAGTCAAGTTTATTCCGATTAGTTCGAGTTCCTTTTTAAGTCCGCCATACTTCGCTGATAGAAAGTTGTATTTACTTTGACTCTCTTCAAACACTCTTCTTGGGGTTGCATTTCCTTCAATTAGAAGCTGTTTTCTATTGAGATCCTTTTGAGCAAGATCCAAATTTGATTTAGTCTCTAGGAAAATTCTTTGTTTTACAATGAGATCTGGATTTTCAACTCTTGATAATAATGATCCCTTTTTGACATAATCACCAGGGAGATACTTTAGATATGTAACATGTCCAGCTACTTTCGAATGTATGGAACTGATTTCTGT